>JBEAYK010000004.1:0-18482 GCA_041159305.1 Pseudomonadota bacterium | reverse complement strand
ACGTACCAAGCCCCACGTGAACGTGGGCACCATCGGCCACGTGGATCATGGCAAGACCACGCTGACTGCAGCCCTGACGAAGGTCGGCGCGGAGCGTTTCGGCGGCGAGTTCAAGGGTTACGACCAGATTGACGCGGCTCCGGAAGAAAAAGCGCGCGGCATCACGATTTCGACTGCCCACGTGGAATACGAATCGGAAAAGCGTCACTACGCGCACGTTGACTGCCCGGGTCACGCCGACTACGTGAAGAACATGATTACCGGTGCTGCCCAGATGGACGGCGCGATTCTGGTGTGCTCGGCCGCTGACGGCCCGATGCCGCAGACCCGCGAACACATCCTGCTGTCGCGCCAGGTCGGCGTGCCTTACATCGTGGTGTTCCTGAACAAGGCCGACATGGTCGACGACGCCGAGCTGCTCGAGCTGGTCGAAATGGAAGTCCGTGAACTGCTGAGCAAGTACGATTTCCCGGGCGACGACACCCCGATCATCGCCGGTTCGGCCCGTCTGGCGCTGGAAGGCGACCAATCGGACATCGGCGTTCCGGCCATCATCAAGCTGGTCGACGCTCTGGACACCTGGATTCCGGAACCGCAGCGTGAAATCGACAAGCCGTTCCTGATGCCGGTGGAAGACGTGTTCTCGATCTCGGGCCGCGGCACCGTGGTGACCGGCCGTATCGAATCGGGCGTGATCAAGGTCGGCGAAGAAATCGAAATCGTCGGTATCCGTCCGACCCAGAAGACCACCGTGACCGGCGTGGAAATGTTCCGCAAGCTGCTGGATCAGGGTCAGGCGGGCGACAATGCCGGTCTGCTGCTGCGCGGCACCAAGCGTGACGACGTCGAGCGCGGCCAAGTGCTGTGCAAGCCGGGTTCGATCACTCCGCACACCGACTTCGAAGCCGAAGTTTACGTGCTGAGCAAGGATGAAGGCGGCCGTCATACTCCGTTCTTCAAAGGTTACCGTCCGCAGTTCTACTTCCGCACCACCGACGTGACCGGCGCCTGCCAGTTGCCGGGTGAGCCTGATCGCCCCGATCGCCATGACCGAAGGCCTGCGTTTCGCGATCCGCGAAGGCGGCCGTACCGTCGGCGCCGGCGTGGTGGCCAAAGTCATCAAGTAACTGATTTGCCCTCAGCCGGCCCCGGCCGGCTGAACACAAGCGAAATGAGGACAAGGATGTACCTCGAGTTCGCACCCAGGACGGGTAAAGATACGGGTTCGCGCTGTTGACAGACAGCTATCGCGCGTATTACAATTACCGGCTCAGTGGATCAGGTATCGATCCGCTGAGCTTTTTTAGGGGGTCGGGACCGTCTGTGTTCCCGATTCTGTCGCTCTTTATAACTGAAGGAATTCGCCATGGCGGATCAAAAAATCCGAATCCGGCTGAAAGCGTACGATCATCGTCTCATTGATCGCTCAGCCAGCGAGATTGTCGAAACCGCGAAACGTACCGGCGCCCAAGTGCGCGGTCCGATTCCGCTGCCGACCAAGATCGAACGTTACACCATCCTCGTTTCGCCGCACGTCGACAAGGACGCGCGCGACCAATACGAAACCCGTACGCACAAGCGCGTGCTGGATATCGTTGACCCGAACGACAAGACCGTCGACGCGCTCATGAAGCTCGAGCTCGCCGCTGGCGTCGATGTCCAGATCAAGCTGAGCTGAGGTAGGACATGACCGTTAAATATCAATTAGGTTTGGTTGGCCGCAAAGCCGGCATGACCCGCGTCTTCACCGAAGACGGCCAGTCTGTGCCGGTTACTCTGATCGAAGCCACCCCGAATCGCATTACCCAGATCAAAACCGCCGAGACCGATGGCTATTCAGCCGTGCAGGTTACTGCCGGTGCCAAGCGCGCCTCTTTGGTCAGCAAGCCGCTGACCGGCCACTACGCCAAGGCGAAAGTGGAGTCGGGTCGCGGTCTTTGGGAATTCCGTGTAGATGCCAAAGATCTCGGCAACTTTGAAGTGGGCGGCGAAATCAAAGCCGACATCTTCTCGGTTGGTCAGATCGTTGACGTGCAGGGCGTGACCAAGGGTAAAGGCTTCCAAGGCACGATCAAGCGTTACAACTTCAAAATGGGCGACGCTACCCACGGTAACTCGCTGTCGCATCGTTCCCCGGGTTCGATCGGTCAGCGTCAGACCCCAGGTCGCGTTTTCCCGGGCAAAAAAATGTCCGGCCACATGGGTGCAGTGAACCAAAGCACGCAGAACCTCGAAGTCATCAAAGTTGATGCTGAGCGCGGTCTGATTGCGGTTCGCGGTGCTGTTCCGGGCGCCCCCGGCGGCGATGTCATCGTCCGTCCCGGCACCAAGGGTTGAGGAGTCAAATCATGGAACTCTCAGTAGTAGGTAGCGCCCAAGCCCTGTCGGTTTCCGACGCGGTCTTCGGTCGCGAATTCAATCGTGATCTGGTGCATCAGGTCGTCGTTGCTTTCCGCAACGCCGGTCGTGCCGGTACCAAGGCGCAGCTGTCGCGTGCCGAAGTTTCGGGCACCACCAAGAAATTCAAGAAGCAGAAGGGTGGCGGCGCACGTCACGGCGATTACCGCGCCCCGATTTTCATCGGCGGTGGCGTTACTTTCGCAGCCAAGCCGCGCAGCTTCGAGCAGAAGGTCAACAAGAAGATGTACCGCGCCGCCATCAGCGTGATCCTGTCGGAATTGAACCGCCAGTCGCGTCTGACCGTGGTCGACAGCCTCGATGTTGCCGAGCCGAAAACCAAGGCCTTGGTTGCCAAGCTTGCTGAAATGAAGGTCGGCAGCCCGCTGATCGTCACCGAAAGCGGCTCGGAAAACCTGTATCTGGCCGCCCGCAACATCCCGTACGTGCAGATCCGCGACGTCCAGGGTCTGGATCCGGCCGCTTTGGTCGGTGCCCAGCACGTGGTCATGACCGCTGAAGCCGTCAAGAAAGTAGAGGAGTGGCTGGCATGAGCACCGCAAAACTGCTCCAAGTAATCCGCGCCCCGCGCGTGTCCGAAAAGACCGCCCGGATCCAAGAAGACAACCAGTACGTGTTCGAAGTAGCCCAGAACGCGACCAAGGCCGACGTCAAGTCCGCCGTTGAGTCCCTGTTCAGCGTGAAAGTCGAATCGGTCAACGTGTTGAACGTGAAGGGCAAGAACAAGTCCTTCCGTAATCGCGCCGGCCGTCGCGGTGACTGGCGTAAAGCTTACGTTCGCTTGGCCGAAGGCCAATCGATCGACGTAATGGCAAAGGCCTGAGGCAGAACCCATGGCATTGATGACATTTAAACCCACTTCGCCTGGCCGTCGCGCCATGGTCCGTGTTTCCACCGCCGGCCTGCACAAGGGCGGTCCGCTGGAAGCGCTGACTGAGAAGAAATCCAAAACCGGTGGTCGTAACAACCACGGTCGCATTACCACCCGTCACATCGGCGGCGGTCACAAGCAGGCCTACCGGATCATCGACTTCAAGCGCAACAAAGAGGGCATTCCTGCCCGCGTTGAGCGCATTGAATATGATCCGAACCGCACTGCCCACATCGCACTGCTGTGCTATGCCGACGGTGAGCGCCGTTACATCATCGCGCCGAAAGGCCTGCAGGTCGGCGACCAGCTGATTGCCGGCAAAGAAGCCCCGATCAAGGCCGGTAACGCCCTCCCGTTGCGTAACATGCCGATCGGTTCGACCGTGCATTGCATTGAAATGAAGCCAGGCAAGGGCGCACAGATGGCCCGTGCCGCTGGTGCCGGTGCCCAGCTGATTACCCGTGAAGGCGGTTACGCCACGCTGCGTCTGCGTTCGGGTGAAATGCGCAAAGTGCCGGTCGATTGCTACGCCACCATCGGTGAAGTCGGCAACGTCGAGCACAGCCTGGAAAAACTGGGTAAAGCCGGTGCCAAGCGTTGGCGCGGTATCAAGCCGACCGTCCGCGGCGCGGCCATGAACCCGGTCGACCATCCGCACGGCGGTGGTGAGGCGAAAGCAGGTCAGGGTAATCCACATCCGGTTTCCCCATGGGGCACTCCGGCCAAGGGTTACAAAACTCGTAAGAACAAGCGCACCCAGAAGTTCATCGTGCGCGATCGCAGAGGTTGATAGGCAATGGCACGTTCATTAAAGAAAGGTCCGTTCGTTGATCACCACTTGATTAAAAAAGTGGAAACCGCGGGCACCAGCAAAAAGCCGATCAAGACTTGGTCGCGTCGTTCCATGGTTCTTCCCGAAATGGTCGGATTCACCATTGCCGTGCATAACGGCAAGGTGCATGTTCCGGTCCTCGTGAACGAAAACATGGTTGGTCATAAACTGGGCGAATTCGCGCTGACCCGTACCTTCAAAGGTCACGGCGGCGACAAGAAGTCCGGTAAATAAGGAGTATAGGTCATGAATGCAAAAGCTATCCTCCGCTCCAGCCGCATCTCGCCGCAGAAAGCCCGTCTGGTCGCCGACCAGGTCCGCGGTCTGCCGGTGGCACGCGCTCTGGACCTGCTGAAATTCAGCGACAAGAAAGCCGCTCACATCATCTACAAAGTGCTGTGGTCTGCTACTGCCAACGCCGAGAACAACAACGGCGCGGACGTCGATGAACTGAAAGTCGCCACCATCATGGTCGACGAAGGTCCGATCCTGAAACGTTTCATGGCCCGCGCTAAAGGCCGCGGCACTCGTATTTCCAAACGCACCAGCCACATCACTGTGGTGGTGGGTTCCGGTAAAAAAGGTTAAGGGCAGTCATGGGTCATAAAGTACATCCTACCGGCATCCGTCTTGGCATCTCCAAAGACTGGAATTCCAAATGGTTCGCCAAGAAAGGCGAATACGGCCAGTTCCTGGTTGCGGACCTGAAAGTCCGCGCCATGCTGCGCAAGAAGCTGGCTCAGGCCGGCATCTCCAAAATCACCATCGAGCGTCCGGCCAAAACCGCACGCGTGACCATTCACACCGCCCGTCCGGGTGTGGTGATCGGCAAGCGCGGTGAAGACATCGAGAAGTTGAAGAAGGAAGTCTCCGATGTCATGGGCGTTCCGGCGCACATCAACGTCGCGGAAGTCCGCAAGCCCGAACTCGACGCCCAACTGGTCGCCGAATCGATTGCCCAGCAGCTTGAGCGTCGCATCATGTTCCGCCGCGCCATGAAACGCGCCGTCGGCAACGCCATGCGTCTCGGTGCCCTGGGAATCAAGGTCAATGTCGGCGGTCGTCTGAACGGCGCTGAAATCGCCCGCTCGGAATGGTACCGCGAAGGCCGCGTGCCGCTGCATACCCTGCGTGCCGACATCGACTACGGCACCGCCGAAGCGTCCACCACCTACGGCATCATCGGCGTCAAGGTGTGGATCTACAAAGGCGAAGTGTTCGACTTCAGCCAAGTTGGCCAGGAAAAAGTGGAAGATGCCGCCCCGCAGCGCTCTTCGCGTCCTGCCCGTGAAGCGAGGTAATTGAAATGTTGCAACCGAAACGTACCAAATACCGCAAACAGTTCAAGGGCCGCAATGACGGCTTGAGCTGGAACGCCTCGGCCGTGAGCTTCGGCGAATACGGCCTGAAAGCAACTACCCACGGTGCGCTTACCGCCCGTCAGATCGAAGCTGCCCGCCGTACCGTGAGCCGCTACGTGAAGCGGGGCGGCAAGCTCTGGATCCGCGTGTTCCCGGACAAGCCGATCACCAAGAAGCCGATCGAGGTCCGCATGGGCGCCGGTAAGGGCAACGTCGAGTACTGGGTCGCCCCGATCCAGCCCGGCCGCATGCTGTATGAAATCGAAGGCATTCCGGAAGCCACGGCGCGCGAAGCGTTCCGTCTGGCTGCCGCCAAACTCTCAGTACAGACCACTTTCGTGGTCCGGACGGTGCGCTAATGGAACTCAAAGAACTGCGTCAGAAAAATCCGGCTGATCTGAAGGCCCACCTGTTGGACCTGCACAAAGAGCAATTTTCGCTCCGCATGCAGAAAGCCACGGGCCAATTAGCCAAAACCCACGACATCAGCCGTGTCCGCCGCGAAATCGCGCGCGTCAACATGCTGTTGGCGAACTCCAAGTAATCAGGGCCTTTACCATGACCGAGAAGACTAAGCAGTTGCGCACCGTCGAAGGACGTGTTGTCAGCAACAAAATGAATAAAACGGTAACGGTGCTCGTTGAACGCCAGGTCAAGCATGCCCTCTACGGCAAGTACCTGCGCCGCTCGACCAAGCTGCATGCCCACGACGAAACCAATGCCTGCAATGAAGGCGATCTGGTGCGCGTGGCCGAGTGCCGTCCTTTGTCCAAAACCAAGAACTGGCAGGTGGTCGAAGTGATCACCCGCGCAGTCGCCGAATAACGAGGAGACCGAGTATGATCCAGGTACAAAGCTACCTCGAAGCCGCCGACAATTCCGGCGCCAAGGAAATGATGTGTATCAAGGTGCTCGGCGGCTCCAAGCGCCGTTATGCGCATATCGGTGACATCATCAAAGTGACCGTGAAGGATGCCATTCCGCGCGGCAAGGTCAAGAAAGGCGAAGTGTACGACGCCGTTGTGGTTCGCACCCGTTCGGGTGTGCGTCGTGGCGACGGTTCGCTGATCCGCTTTGACGGCAACGCCGCCGTGCTGCTGAACAACAAGCAGGAACCGATCGGTACCCGCATCTTCGGGCCAGTAACCCGCGAGCTGCGCACCGAGAAGTTCATGAAGATTGTTTCGCTGGCCCCTGAAGTGCTCTGAGCGAAGGAAGAACTATGAACCGTATCCGTAAAGGCGACCAGGTGATTGTTATCGCCGGTTCCGACAAAGGCAAAAAAGGTGAAGTTGTGCGTATCGCCGGCGACAAAGTCGTCGTGCAGAACATCAACATCATCAAACGCCATACCAAAGCCAACCCGCAGACCGGCCAGGCCGGCGGCATCATCGAGCGCGAGGCTCCCATTCACGTGTCCAACGTCATGCTGCTTAACCCGGTTTCGGGCAAGGGCGAGAAGGTTGGTTTTAAAGTGCTCGAGGATGGACGCAAACTGCGTGTGTTCCGCTCGAGCGGTGAGGCGATTGACGCCTGAGGAATGATGACATGAGCAATACCCGTTTGGAAAAAATCTACAAAGACGTCGTTGTGCCGAAAATGATTGAAAAGTTCGGTTACAAGAACGTGATGGAAGTGCCGCGCCTGAGCAAGATCACCCTGAACATGGGTGTCGGCGAAGCCGTCGGCAACAAGAAAATCCTGGAAAATGCCGTGGCCGACATGGCCAAGATCTCCGGTCAGAAGCCGATCGTCACCAACGCCCGCGTTTCGGTGGCCAGCTTCAAGATCCGTGACGGCTGGCCGATCGGCTGCAAGGTCACCCTGCGCCGCGACAAGATGTTCGAATTCCTGGATCGTTTCATCAATATCTCGCTGCCGCGCGTGCGCGACTTCCGTGGCGTCAATGGCCGTTCTTTCGATGGCCGTGGCAACTACAACATGGGCATCAAGGAACAGATCATCTTCCCGGAAATCGACTTCGACGCCGTCGACGCGATGCGCGGCATGGATATCGCCGTGACCACCACCGCCAAAACCAACGAAGAAGCCAAGGCCTTGCTCGAAGCCTTCGGTTTTCCCTTCCGTAACTGATCCGAGGCACATATGGCTAAGACGTCAATGGTAAACCGCGATATCAAGCGGAAGAAACTGGTCCAGAAGTACGCCGGCAAGCGCGCCGATCTGAAGAAGATCATCGCCAGCACCACCGCCTCGTACGAAGAAAAAGAAGCAGCCGTCACCAAACTGCAGAAGCTGCCGCGCGATTCCTCGCCGGCACGCGTCCGCAACCGCTGCGAAATCACCGGCCGCTCACGCGGCGTGTACAGCAAGTTCGGTCTCGGCCGCAACAAACTGCGCGAAGCCACCATGCGTGGCGACGTTCCCGGCCTCCGCAAGGCCAGCTGGTAATCGCAATCGAAAGATCGCGGATATCGATGCTTTAATCAACAAGGATATTTCCAATGAGCATGACTGATCCAATCGCCGACATGCTGGTGCGCATCAAGAACGCACTCGCCGTCGGTAAACCCCAGGTCTCGATGCCTGCTTCGAAAATGAAGCTCGCCATCGCCGACGTGCTGAAAGCCGAAGGCTATATCGGCGACTTCCGCGTCACCGGTGAAAAAGCCGCCGCGAAACTCGAAATCGCCCTGAAGTATTATGAAGGCCGTCCGGTCATCGAGCGTCTGGAACGCGTTTCCCGCTCAGGCCTGCGCCAGTACCGCGGCAAAGACGGCATCCCGAGCGTGCTCGGCGGTCTCGGCGTTGCCATCATTTCCACCTCGAAAGGTCTGATGACCGATCGCCAGGCCCGCTCTGCGGGTGTCGGCGGCGAAGTCATCTGCCTCGTGGCCTAAGGAGAACGCACCATGTCACGCGTCGCCAAAAAGCCAATCGCGCTCGCCAAGGGCGTTGAACTGAAGTCCGCCGATGGCAACATCGAAGTCAAGGGTCCGAAAGGCACCCTGAACATCGCCAAGCCGTCGAATGTTGACGTTGCCGTCGATAACGGCCAGATCCTGCTGACCCCCGCCAACGATGAAAGCATCGCCCTGACCGGTACCCTGCGCGCCATTCTGGCCAACATGGTCACCGGCGTCTCGGAAGGCTTCACCCGCAAGCTGGAACTGGTCGGCGTGGGTTACCGCGCCGCCGTCGAAGGCAGCAATCTGAACCTGAGCCTGGGCTTCTCGCATCCGGTCGTGTTCACCGCGCCTGCCGGCATCACCATCACCACGCCAACGCAGACCGAAATCCTGATTTCGGGCGCCGACAAGCAGTTGATCGGTGAAGTTGCAGCCAAGATCCGCGCTTACCGTAAACCCGAGCCGTACAAAGGCAAGGGCATCCGTTACGCCGGCGAGAAAATCATTATGAAGGAAGCTAAGAAAGCCTAATTAAGGTTTTCGGCATCCTCGAGGTCCCTACCATGAAAAAGAATATTGCCCGTCTCCGCCGCGCCAAAACCACCCGTTCGCACATCCGTGATCTGGGTGTGGCACGTCTGTCGGTTCTGCGTTCCGGTCAGCACATTTACGCCCAGGTGTTCACTGCCGACGGCTCGAAAGTTCTGGCTTCCGCTTCGACCGTCCAGGCCGACGTCAAAAACGGTCTTGCCAACTGCAAGAACGTCGATGCCGCCGCCAAGGTCGGCCGCGCCATTGCCGAGAATGCCCGTGCCGCCGGTATCGAACGCGTCGCCTTCGACCGTTCCGGTTACCGCTACCACGGCCGCATCAAGGCTCTGGCCGAAGCAGCCCGTGAAGGCGGTCTGCAGTTCTAAGATTTACCCGAAGCAGTGCCCGGCGGAAACTTCGGTTTCCGCCCAGTTCCATACAACCATAAGCGGCCAAGCCGTACAATTTTTAAACTGATTAGGAGCTCACATGAGCAGCAACGAACGCGAACGTAACCGCAATGCGGAAAGCGAAGACGGCTTCATCGAGAAGCTGGTCGCCGTAAACCGTGTATCCAAAACCGTCAAAGGCGGCCGTCAATTCACCTTTACCGCCCTGACCGTTGTCGGTGACGGTTCCGGAAAAATCGGCTTCGGCTACGGCAAGGCCCGCGAAGTCCCGGTTGCCATCCAGAAGTCGATGGACCAGGCCCGTAAGACCATGATCAACGTTGATCTGAATGAAGGTACCTTGTGGCATCCGGTCAAGTCCGGCCACGGTGCAGCCCGCGTCTACATGCAGCCGGCTTCCGAAGGTACCGGCGTGATCGCCGGCGGTGCCATGCGTGCCGTATTCGAAGCGGTCGGTGTCAAGAACGTGCTGGCCAAGGCCATCGGTTCGCGCAACCCGATCAATCTGGTGCGCGCCACCGTCAAAGGTCTGACCGTGATGCAGTCGCCGTCGCGCATTGCCGCCAAACGCGGCAAGAAAGTTGAGGAGATCGTCTAATGTCCGAGAAAACCGTCAAGGTCCGCCTGGTCAAAGGTCTGCGTGGCTGCCAACAGCGCCACCGCCTGTCCGTCAAGGCTCTGGGCCTGAATAAAATCAACGATGTCCGTGAATTGAAGGATTCCCCTTCGGTGCGCGGCCTGATCAATCAGCTGCACTACCTGGTTCGCGTTGAATCGTAATCGGGCTTAGGAGAAATCACATGCAATTAAATACCCTGTCTCCCGCACCCGGCGCCCGTAAAGAGCGCGTCCGTGTCGGTCGCGGTATCGGTTCGGGTCTCGGCAAAACCGCCGGTCGCGGCCATAAGGGCTCGTTCGCCCGTACCGGTAAAGGCAAGATCAAGCCGGGCTTTGAAGGCGGCCAGATGCCGCTCAAAAAGCGCCTGCCGAAAGTCGGTTTCCGCTCCAAGCTGAAAAACGACACCGCCGAAGTTCTGCTGTATCAGCTGGAGAAGCTGGATATCGCCGAAATCGATTTTGCCGCTCTGCGCGCTGCCAAGCTGGTTCCGGCCAAGGCCAAGCAGGCCAAGATCGTCAAGAAAGGTGAAATCACCAAGAAGTTTGTGCTGAAGGGCGTTCTGGCCACCGCGGGTGCCAAAGCTGCCATTGAAGCCGCCGGCGGTTCGGTAACGGAGTAATCCTTTGTCTCAAGCAAGCTCTGCGTCATCCATGTTCGGCCAGCTCGGTAAATTCACCGAGCTCCGCCAGCGCCTCATGTTCGTGGTTCTGGCCCTGATTGTGTTCCGTATCGGCAGCTATATTCCGGTGCCGGGCGTCAATCCGCAAGTCATGCTGCAGCTCATGGAGAGTCAGAAGGGCACCATCGTGGACATGTTCAACATGTTCTCCGGCGGTGCCTTGCATCGCTTCAGCCTGTTGGCGCTGAACGTGGTTCCTTACATCTCCTCGTCCATCATCGTTCAGCTGATGGGCCAGATGTATGAGCCCTGGAAAGCGTTGAAGAAGGAAGGCGAGGCCGGCCGTCGTAAGCTGACCCAGTATTCCCGTCTCGGTGCCATTCCCTTGGCGATTTTCCAGAGCTTCGGTATTGTCAGCTGGCTACAGGCACAACCGGGCGCGGTATATGATCCCGGCGTCGGATTCATGGTCACTGCAGTGGTTTCATTGACTGCCGGCACCATGTTCCTGATGTGGCTGGGCGAGCAGATTACCGAACGTGGTATCGGAAACGGCGTCTCGCTCATCATCTTCGCGGGTATCGTGGCAGGTCTGCCTTCAGCCATGATTGGCACCTTACAGCAGGTTTCCAGCGGCGACATCAGCGTGTTCGCGATTTTCGTGATTATCGCCTTGGTGCTCGGCGTTACCTATTTCGTGGTGTTCATGGAGCGCGGCCAACGCCGCATTACCGTGAACTACGCCCGGCGCCAGGGTGGCCGCCAGGCCTACATGAACCAAAGTTCGCACCTGCCGCTGAAACTGAACATGTCCGGCGTCATTCCGGCCATCTTCGCCTCAAGCCTGATTCTGTTCCCGGCGACCATATCGACCTGGATGAGTACGGATGCGGCCCAGGCCGAAGGCTGGCGTGGCATGCTATTCCGCGGACTGCAGTCAGTTTCGCAGGCTTTGGCTCCCAATGAGCCGTTGCATATGCTATTATACGGCGCTCTGATTCTCGGCTTCGCCTTCTTCTATACCGCCCTGGTGTTCAACTCCCAGGAAACCGCGGATAACCTGAAGAAGTCCGGCGCTCTGATTCCGGGCATCCGTCCAGGAAAGGCTACGGCCGATTACATCGACGGTGTGCTCACACGTTTGACCATGATCGGCGGCCTGTATCTGGTGCTGGTCTGTTTGACCCCGGAGCTGATGCGCGCCGGGTTTAACGTCCCGTTCGCTTTCGGCGGTACGTCGCTTCTCATCGTGGTGGTTGTGGTGATGGATTTCACGGCGCAGGTTCAGGCGCACCTGGTTTCCCATCAGTACGAAGGCCTGATGAAGAAGGCAAATTTGAAGAGCGGCTCGCGCGGCAGCTTCGCGCGCGGGTAAGCCCATGGATGTCCTGCGCTGGAGTAGCGCGGGGCGGGTGGCCGGTAAGGCATCCACCACGGTCTTGTCGCTGGAGCATAGGCACACTCCCTATGCCAGGTTCAGGCGGTATTAACCGCCGGGACTTTTAATTAACCCGAAGCCCTGTTATAATTTTCGATTCCCCTCGCGGTGAATCTTTTACGGAGAACGCCTGATGGCGCGCATAGCTGGTGTCAATTTGCCTGCTCAGAAGCATGTCTGGGTTGGCCTGCAAAGCATTTATGGTATTGGTCGCACCCGTTCCAAATCGGTCTGCGAGTCGGCGGGTGTCAATCCGTCCACCAAGATCCGGGACCTGTCCGAGCCGGAAGTTGAAAAACTCCGTCTGGAAGTGGCCAAATTCACGGTCGAAGGCGACTTGCGTCGCGAAGTCGGCATTTCGATTAAACGTCTGATGGACCTCGGTTGCTACCGTGGCCTGCGTCACCGCCGCGGTCTGCCGCTGCGTGGCCAGCGCACGCGTACCAACGCCCGTACCCGCAAGGGTCCGCGTAAAGCCATCAAGAAGTAAGGAAGTACGCACATGAGCAAAGCTGCAGCTGCCACCAAAGCGAAGAAGAAGATCAAGCGCGTCGTCACCGACGGCGTCGCCCACGTCCACGCTTCCTTCAACAACACGATCATCACGATCACCGACCGTCAGGGCAATGCCCTGAGCTGGGCCACCTCCGGTGGTGCCGGTTTCCGCGGTTCGCGCAAATCCACTCCCTTCGCGGCTCAGGTCGCTTCGGAAAAGGCCGGCAAAACCGCCCTGGATTACGGCGTGAAAACCCTGGAAGTCCGCATCAAAGGTCCGGGTCCGGGCCGTGAATCCGCCGTCCGCGCATTGAATGCCTGCGGATACAAAATCATGAACATCATCGACGTGACCCCAATCCCGCACAACGGGTGCCGTCCGCCTAAAAAGCGCCGCGTCTAAGGGAAGGAGAACAATAAGTCATGGCTCGTTATATTGGTCCAAAATGCAAACTGTCACGTCGCGAAGGCGCAGACCTCAGTCTGAAAAGCCCCGCCCGTGCCCTCGATTCGAAGTGCAAACTCGAACAGAAACCCGGTCAGCACGGCGCCGCCAAAAAAGGCAAGCTGTCGGATTACGCGACCCAGCTGCGTGAAAAGCAGAAGGTCAAGCGTATCTACGGTCTGCTGGAGCGTCAGTTCCGAGGCTACTACGCGAAAGCTGCCCGCCGTAAAGGCAACACCGGCGAGATGCTGCTGCAGATCCTGGAAACCCGTCTCGACAACGTGGTTTACCGTATGGGCTTCGCAGTCACCCGTCCGGCTGCCCGCCAGCTGGTGTCGCACAAGGCCATCCTGGTCAACGGCAAGAGCGTCAACCTGCCGTCCTACCAGGTCAAAGCCGGTGACAGCATCGAACTGACCGAACGCGCGAAAAAGCACCTGAACGTGCAGGAAGCGCTGAACCTTGCCCAGCAGATGGACCTCGTCCCGAGCTGGTGTGAAGTGGACAGCAACAAATTCTCCGGCGTGTTCAAAGCGATTCCGGACCGCGCGGATCTGCCTTCGGACATCAATGAAGCGCTGATCGTCGAACTGTACTCGAAGTAATATTCTTCAGGAGTGTCATCACCCATGACGGTAACTGCCCACCAAGTGCTGCGTCCGCGCGGCCCAGTCATTGAACGTAGTAGTGCCCACCGCGCGAAAGTCGTGATCGAGCCGTTGGAACGCGGCTACGGCCACACCCTCGGCAATGCGCTTCGTCGCGTCCTGCTGTCCTCGATTCCCGGCTTCGCCATCACTGAAGTCGAAATCGACGGTGTGTTGCACGAATACAGCACCATTGAAGGCTTGCAGGAAGACGTGCTCGAAGTCCTGCTCAACCTGAAAGATGTCGCCCTGCGCCTTAACGGCGTCGATCACACCACCCTGGCCCTCAGTAAATCGGGCGCGGGTGAAGTGACTGCCGGTGACATCAAGGCTGACCATACGGTCGAAATCCTGAACCCGGAGCACGTGATCTGCACCCTGACCAAGGATGCCTCGATCAGCATGCGTCTCAAGGTCGAGCGTGGCTTCGGCTACCAGCCGGCTTCGGCACGCCGTCGCCCGGATGACGAAACCCGCACCATCGGACGCCTCGTCCTCGACGCCAGCTTCTCGCCGGTCCGTCGCGTGGCCTACGAAGTGGTTGCCGCCCGTGTCGAACAGCGCACCGATCTGGACAAACTGGTTCTCGATATCGAAACCAACGGTACCATCGATGCCGAAGACGCCATCCGCACCGCGGCCGACATCCTGACCGACCAACTGTCGGTGTTCGGTGACTTCACCAAGCGTGCCGATCAGGACAAGAAACCGGCTGGCCCGGGCGTCGATCCTGTTCTGCTGCGTCCGATCGATGATCTGGAACTGACCGTCCGCTCCGCCAACTGCCTGAAAGCCGAAAACATCTATTACATCGGTGATCTGGTCCAGCGCACGGAAGTCGAACTGCTGAAGGCCCCGAACTTGGGCAAGAAATCCCTCACCGAGATCAAGGATGTGCTGGCCCAGCGTGGCTTCACCCTCGGTCAGAAGCTGGAAAACTGGCCGCCGGCCAGCCACCAGCTGGGAATGTTGGGTTAATTAAACACAGCGCGGACATCTATCCGCGCTCCGATTAGGAATCACGACCATGCGTCACCAAAAATCCGGCCGTAAATTCAGCCGCACCAGTGCCCACCGCGAAGCGATGTTCGTCAACATGGCTGCTTCCCTGTTCAAGCACGAACTGATCCGTACCACCTTGCCGAAAGCCAAGGAACTCCGCCGCGTGGCTGAGCCGCTAATCACCATCGGCAAAATCGATGGCGTCGCCAATCGCCGTCTTGCCATGTCGCGTCTGCGTGACAAAGAAGCCGTCGGCAAGCTGTTCGTCGAACTCGGCCCGCGTTACAAAGAGCGTCCGGGTGGCTATCTGCGCATCATGAAATGCGGTTTCCGTCCCGGCGACAATGCTCCGATGGCGTATGTCGAGCTGGTCGACCGTCCGCAGGCTGCAGTCGCAGCCGCTGAATAAGCGTTAACCGTGTCCAAAAAAGCCCCGGTTTCCGGGGCTTTTTTTTGCAAAAGTCTTTGCCAATTGCGGGTAAAAACGGTAGTGTTAATGGAGAAATCCGCTGAAATGAAGTCCCTGATGAATCCCCTGAGCTGGTCTTTCCGTACCTACTACTTCCTTGGCGCCATCGGTTGTTTCGGTGCCATCGCTTATGCTTTGTACGTGCAGTATCACATGCTGATGCAACCGTGCCCGTTGTGTATCCTGCAGCGCGTCGCTTTCATTGCCGCGGGTGTGTTTTTCCTCATCGGCGCCTTGCACAATCCGAAATCACGCGCTTGGCGGCGCTTCCACGCCAGCTTGGTCTCGCTGAGCGCACTGGGCGGACTGTTGATTGCCGGCCGTCATGTCGCCATCCAGCTTGCTCCTTCGGATCCGGGTGCCTTCTGCGGCGGTATGGATTTGGGTTACATCATTGATGCCATGCCCTTGCGCGAGGCGCTGACAACCGTATTCAAGGGCTCCGGCGAGTGTGCCAAAATCGACTGGTCATTCCTTGGATTCAGCATGCCGATGTGGACACTCGTTCTGTACATCGGTGTCATTGCTCTTGCCGTCTATCCCGCCATCCGTAAATCCTGAGAACTGAAATGCCGAATAATAACGCCTGGCAGCCGGCCAGCTGGCGGAATTGCACCGCGTTGCAGCAACCGAACTATCCAGATGCCGCGGCATTGGAAACGGTACAGGCGGAACTGTCGCTGTTGCCGCCACTGGTGACGTCCTCTGAAATCCTCGCGCTCAAGCAGCGCATCGCGGATGCACAGGAAGGACGCAGTTTTCTGCTTCAAGGCGGTGACTGCGCCGAAAGCTTCGCTGACTGCGAGTCCGGACTCATTTCGAACCGCCTGAAAGTCCTGCTGCAGATGAGCCTGGTATTGGTACATGGACTGCGCAAACCGGTGGTGCGTGTCGGGCGTTTCGCCGGGCAATACGCCAAGCCACGCTCCGCTGACCTGGAAACCAAAGACGGCATCACCCTGCCCAGTTACCGGGGTGATTTCATCAATGGTCCCGAATTCACCGAATCAGCCCGTGTACCCGATCCGCGCCGCATGGTCAAAGGCCATGCGCGTTCGGCCATGACCATGAATTTCGTGCGCGCATTGATCGATGGCGGTTTTGCCGATCTACATCATCCGGAGTACTGGAATCTGGGTTGGGTATCGCAGTCGCCGCAGGCGGACCAGTACAACAAACTCGTGCAGTCCGTCGGCGATGCCATCCGTTTCATGGAGACCATTTCCGGAGAGCCTGCACATAATGTCAATCGCACGGATTTCTATACATCGCACGAAGCCTTGCTGCTACCCTACGAAGAGGCGCTCACGCGTCAGGTACCGCGTCAGGACGGCTGGTTCAATCTGTCCACGCATTTTCCCTGGATTGGCATGCGCACCGCGCAGCTCGACGGCGCCCATGTCGCCTATTTCCGTGGCATCGCCAATCCGATCGGCATCAAGATTTCAGCGGGTGTCACCGACGCGCAGATCGCAGGCTTGTGCGAAACGCTCAACCCGGACAATGAACCGGGCCGACTGACCTTGATTCATCGACTCGGTGCCGATAATGTCGACAAGGAGCTTCCGCGCCTGATCCGTGCCGTCAAATCCGCCGGTGCACGCGTGCTTTGGGTCTGCGATCCGATGCACGGCAATACCGAATCCACTTCCAATGGGTACAAAACCCGCCGATTCGACAACATCAAGGCCGAACTTGAACGCAGTTTCGATGTGCATGCCGCCGAAGGATCGCACTTGGGCGGCGTACACCTGGAGCTGACCGGTGAGAACGTGACGGAATGTCTCGGAGGCGCGCGTGATTTGCTTGAGGCCGATCTTGAAAGGGCGTATATGTCTTCTGTCGATCCGCGCCTGAATTACGAACAGTCGCTTGAGATCGCCATGTCGATCGTTCATAAGCATGGCAGCTTGCGCTAGGAAGAAATGCCAAGGCACATAAACAAGTGCTTATAGACGACGCGGTGATTTGTAATTTACACCAGCCCTGAATGGGGATAGATTCATCACTCCCCCTCCTTGAAGGTCGTCGCCATGATTCATGACTCCATCCTCGATACTATCGGACGTACGCCCGTCGTCCGTCTTGAGCGCATCGCGCCGCGGCATGTCAGGATGCTGGCCAAGGTCGAATTCTTCAATCCCGGAGGTTCGGTCAAGGACCGTCTGGCTTACGCCATCATTATCGATGCCGAAAAGCGCGGAACCCTGAAACCGGGTCAGACGGTCGTCGAAGCGACTTCCGGCAATACCGGTGTCGCTTTGGCCATGGTCTGCGCCGCCCGCGGTTATCCGTTCGTGGCGGTGATGAGCGAAACTTTTTCGATGGAGCGACGTAAACTCATCCGTGCCTACGGCGGCAAGGTCATTCTCACGCCGGCCGCCGAACGCGGCAGCGGCATGGTGCGTCGCGCCCAGGAGCTTGCCGATAAACACGGCTGGTTTCTTGCCCGTCAATTCGAGAATCCCGCCAATCCGGCCTACCATCGCAATACCACGGCTGCCGAGATCCTGCGCGATTTCGCCGGCGAGCGTCTGGATTATTTCGTCAGCGGCTGGGGCACGGGCGGCACGCTCACAGGCGTCGGTGAAGTGCTGAAAGTGGCGCGGCCGGAGGTGCGCATCGTGACCACCGAACCGGCCGGCGCCTCGCTGTTGGCCGGCAAGGAATGGCAGCCACACAAAATCCAGGGCTGGACGCCGGACTTCGTCCCGGCTGTGCTCAACCGCGCCGTACCCGATGACAACATCCCGGTGGACGACATTACCGCGCGCGACACGGCCCGCCGTCTGGCGGCCGAAGAGGGCCTGTTCGTGGGGATTTCGGCTGGGGCGACCTTTGCGGCGGCTTTGAAAGTCGCAGAGACGGCTCCGGAAGGTTCCGTCATCCTGGCGATGCTGCCCGATACTGGCGAGCGCTATCTCAGTACATTCCTGTTCGAAGGCGTCAACGAAGGCTCGGATGACGAGTGGCTGGCCAGTCTCTAAAGAAGTGCATTACTTTGCCCGCAGAGTGGCTTCGACCAACTTGATGGCCTTTTTTAGATCCTCGTCGTTCTTGACCTGGGTCTGCGCGGCGATTTTTCCATCGCGGCCGATGATCCAGACATTCGGCATGTAATCGTCACCGAAGGCCTCCATGGCCTTGCCTGTTTTATCCACTGCAGATACCATCGACAGTTCCTTGAGCTCGGCGGTGATTTTGTTGACGGATTTCGGTTCGTCCTTCACCGCGATGGAAACCACCTGAAGATTGGCCAGACCAAGCTGCTCCTGCATGTATTCCATGGCGGGCAGACTCTTGAAGCAGTAGTCGCACCAGGTCGCCCAGAAGTGCACTACGGTAATCTTGCCGGCATAATCCTGCAGGATGACTTCCTCGCCGCTTTTGGCGTTCTTGCCAAGGCGGAAGGGGGCAGGGTCACCGACCGAAAGTTTGGCCTCGCAAATTCCGGA
>JBEAYK010000070.1:0-6689 GCA_041159305.1 Pseudomonadota bacterium | reverse complement strand
CATCCCGGTGATGGTTGCCGCATTTTATTGGCCGCACCCGCAAGGGCACATCATCACCACCGCGGTCTTCGTGCTGGGCGCGCTCACCGACTGGCTGGACGGCTGGATCGCACGACGATTCAACATGGGTTCGGCCTTCGGCGCCTTTCTGGATCCCGTGGCCGACAAGCTTGCGGTCGCCATTACCCTGTTCATCATCGTCCAGCGTCATCACACGGTTTACATGGCCTTGTTGGCTGCCGTCATCGTCGGCCGTGAAATCACGATTTCCGCCCTGCGCGAATGGATGGCGCAGATTGGCGCCCATGGGCTGGTCAAAGTCGCGGCTTTGGGCAAGATCAAGACCATCTTCCAGATGGTGGCGCTGGGCTGTCTGTTGTTCCAGGAGGATCTGTTCGGATTGCCCATTTTTCTGATCGGCCAAAGCCTACTCACGATTGCTGCGGCCTTGACCCTGTGGTCGGGCGTGGATTACCTGCGGGCCGCTTGGCCGAGCATGCAGAAGTGAATTGTTCATATTGAGGGTTGACAGAAAATCGGGGAAAACCGATAATAGTCTTCCACGCGGGAATAGCTCAGTTGGTAGAGCACGACCTTGCCAAGGTCGGGGTCGCGAGTTCGAGTCTCGTTTCCCGCTCCAGTTTCCGAAAAACCTCGGTCCTCCCGGGGTTTTTCATTTTCCGGCCTAGAACTTTTCGGGGTTTTTCGCTAGAATTCAAAGCCCACCGGCCTGGTGGCAGAGTGGTCATGCAGCGGCCTGCAAAGCCGTGTACGCCGGTTCGATTCCGACCCAGGCCTCCAATCGACAGCCCAGTCACCGCCCCGGTGGCGAGCCCAGTCACCGCCCCGGTGGCGAAATTGGTAGACGCATGGGACTTAAAATCCCCCGACCGCAAGGTTGTGCCGGTTCGAGTCCGGCCCGGGGCACCAAAAACCGCCTTTGGGCGGTTTTGCCGTTTTCGGGATATCAGTGGCCGGTTTCTGAAAGCAGTGACCAAGCCACGGGCATCAAATGCATCGCTGCTGACGAGATGTCCGGGGTGGCTCCGCCCCGCAACAGCGCACTGATCGCAGCAAGCCAACACTGGTAGTGTTCTGGCTGCACCTGCCATTCGGGGGTGTCCGGGCCGGTTCGTTCGATTTCCGCCAGAAGGGCAGGGATCGACACGCCCTGCACCCCTTCATAACGTCTCAGATCAACGCCGGCAAAGGCGCTGAGCCGCGCCAGAATGACCCAGGCGTTGGCTTGGCTGATTCGTTCCCCCAGAGACGCAGCTTGCCCGGTGGCGTTTCTTGTGTGTTGCGCCATCAAACGCAGGGGCGCGTAATTCAAGAGTCGCGAGGCCAAAGGCCATTGTGCGGTATGGAGAGCGAGTGACAGCTTCAGCACATGCATCCAGGTGCCTTCAGCGCTCATGGCCAAACTTGCAGCCTGCCCTTCTTTGCCGGATTCCATGAACGCTAACAATGCTAAGGCCTGGGCAATGCAACGGTTCGGAATCGTGGCTTGCGCAGCTATAAACGGCAACATCCAAAGCGGTCGCAAGGCCAGCCAGCCACCGTCCGAGAGCTGCCGTTGCCAGTCATTCAAGAGGAGCTCACATTGCGTCAGTGATTCCACCGCGGCATGACTTGCCACAGGCGCAGGAACGGAGTTCATGGTGAATCGTTGTTGAAGGGCCTGGCTGTCGAGTTTATGGGTCATGGCGACCACGCCTTCGAAGCGTGCGGCGTGCCGTTGCCGTTCATGGGATTCGACTTGCTGCGCTGCACCGGTTTCCAGCCGGTAAGCTCGGCCGGCACTGATGAAGCGGCCGGGAGCCTCGGCAATTAACGGCTCGAAGCTGTCCCAGTCCCCAGCTTTCCAGGTATGCCAAGGGCCGGGTGCGGCAATCCGGACCAGAAATTCGGCCTTATTGCGGTTGCCATAGCGCAGCCGTTCGTCGAAACGGTCCGGCGCATCATCACGGAAGGCGATCTGGGGCTCGATCGGATAGGTCCCCGGAACTTCCAGGAAACCCTCATTCGATTCCAGCCGAAGCATCGGAATCAGGGCGTACAGGGCTTCGGTGTCGGCGCCCAGCGTGCGGGTGAAGTCCCGCCAGTCATCCGCGGTGAAGAAACATCCGCCATCCAGGGGAATCGTCCAGCGCGCATGTTTCAGGCCCAATGCCAGTGCAAGATTACGGGCGCGGTTGATGTTGATGGCAGCCAGGGATTTGTGCCGGTAGATCCATTCAATCGCAAGGCGGCTGCGAATCAGGACAGGATTGAAGTCGGGCGGATAATTGCCCGACAGGTCCGCAGGCAAGCCGCTGGCATCCAGAAACTGTGCCCTATAGCCTTCCTCATCAAACGGCAGAACATGACATTCCTGGCCGGCGGCCTCGATCCGTTTTCTGCATTCAATGGTGAGCGTCGGATCAATCAGTCCGTTTAGAATCCAGTGTTTCGTGCATCCCGGAAAGGGGGCTTCATGTTCGAGAATATAGTCCAGATTACGCAATGCGCTTTCAGCGTCATGTCGCGGGGGCAGGGCGTTTCCTAAGATCCGGTAAATGGCGAAGTTCAAAGGCAATCCGTGCGGTACGCAAGGGAGTTTACGGTTTCCAGTATCCGGCAAACCGTGCTCAAAAACAACGCGGCCAGCACGCGATACAATAGGACCTTCGATAGAAAGACGGAGACCGCGATGAGCTCGCCGCTGCAGATTGAAGCGTTTTATGATGCCGCCACATTCACCTACAGCTATCTGGTGCTGGATCTGGATGCGCGGGAGGCCGCCGTTATTGACAGTGTTCTGGATTTCGATGCCAAGTCCGGTCGGACCACAACGGCTTCCGCCGACGCGCTCCGGTCCCGTCTCAATGCACTGGCCGTCAGCGTCCGTTGGCATCTGGAAACCCATGTCCATGCCGACCATCTCTCCGGTGCGATTTACCTGAAACAGCAACTCGGCGGCATGATTGCCATCGGTGCCCGGGTCCGCACGGTCCAGGAAGTGTTCGGCAAGATCTTCAATGCCGGTCCCGAGTTCGCCCGCGACGGCAGCCAGTTCGACCGGCTACTGAAACCTGGTGATGTTCTCTCACTGGGGCGTTTTGGAATCACGGTCATGCCCACACCCGGCCATACGCCGGCCTGTCTGAGTTATCGCATCGATGACGGTTCGCAGAGCCACGTCTTTGTCGGTGATACCCTGTTCATGCCCGATTTCGGCACCGCGCGTTGTGATTTTCCGGGCGGTGACGCCGGTCAACTGTTCGACTCCATCCAGTCGCTACTAACCTTGCCGCCGGAGACGCTGCTGTACATGTGTCACGACTATCCCCCGAAAACACGTGAAGCCCGCTATCAAGTCACCGTGGCCGAACAGCGTAAGGACAATATTCATGTTCACGATGGCGTTTCGCGGGACGATTTCGTCCAGATGCGGAAAACCCGCGATGCCACACTCGCAATGCCTGCATTGATTCTGCCCTCAGTGCAGATCAACATGCGGGCGGGAGCTTTCCCACCGGCCGACAACAACGGTGTGAGCTATCTCAAGCTACCCATCAACCTGCTTTAATTGAGCGCCGTCAAAAAAACCGGCACAAGTGCCGGTTTTTTTGTTGGCGTCTACTTATCGCCTACGGACACCGCCACCCATCGGGCGCGACACCGGCCGTGGGGCGGGAGCAGGTCTGGAGGTAGGTGGCCGGCCGGTATTGATCGGCCGGTTGACTTCAGCCGGCAAGGTGGTGGGACGATCGACCGGACGATCCGGCCGTTCCACGCCCCCGGGGGGATAATAAATTGGCGGCGGATAACCCCCGTAGCAGCACCATGGGTCATCGTAATAGCCACCATAGTAACCAACGCTTACAGAGCCTGAGACATTGCTGCTTTCGAAGTAACCATCGCTGGTGGTGGCGCAACCACCAGCCAGCAAGGTGCCAGCCGCCGCCAGACTGACTAGGAGTAAACGCGTTTTGGAAAAGCTCATGGCTGACCTCCCTGCGAATCGGCTGTCCAGTTGATCAGACCGATGACCGCTCCACTCGGATCGGCGATAACTGCAATTTTATTGACCAGTTTCGGATCTTTCGGGGTCACCAAAGACTTACCACCGTTGGCAACGACCTTGGCGATGGTTCCGGGCACGTCATTGACGAGCACATAGGGTAACCAACCGGCGCGTTGATTGCCGGCCGATAGCTTACCGATGCCCGCCTGTGAATGATCCGAGCTTGACAGCACGATTCTGCTTAGGCCTTGGAAATCTTCCAAATGGGGTTCGAAGCCGAAAACGGTGGTGTAGAAATCCGAGGCAGCGGTGGGATCATTTACAAACAGATCCTGCCAGAAAAACTCGCCGTCCCGGACTGGATCCTTCGCGGAGACAGGCTTATCCGGTTTCACGACCGAAAAAACTGCTCCCTGGGGGTCGCGGTAAACCGCCTGTAGCCCCTTGCCGTTGAGCTGCTTGGCCGATATCACTACGCTGCCGCCCTTGGCCTTGATTTCCGATTCCAGCGCATTCCCATTTTCGCTCGCTATCGCAGAAATCCATTGCGCGCGTGCAGCAGGTCTCTCTGAGGTGGCCCGGCTGTCGTAAATCGCGGCGACTGGCTTGCCTTGTGAATCCATGACGATGCTGCCATCAGAACCTTTCCGTGCGGTCCAGCCGAAAACTTGACTGTAAAAATTGCTCGCGCTGGCTTTATCCGGCGTCACCAGATCGTGCCAGACGAAAACCGGATCTTGCGTGTCCGCAGCTTTTAAGGTGCCGCATAGCAGTAATGACAACGTCAATACTTGCAGTGCAGCAGTCATTTTGTTTATGGGATGAACCATTGTGTACGATTCCTTATTTCAAGATATCCAAGAATAACATAGCGCCATTACCTGGCGACTTTTGTACGGCTTGATGTTGTCCGGTCGGCTTGAGTAGAGGGCGCCCGGTATCCGTTTATACGGTACCTAATTGCCGTATTGCATGTTCTCCAGTTGCTTTTGTGCCGCTTTGCCGATTTCGCCGCCGCCCTGTGCAGCCTGCCGGTAATAACTTGTGGCTGTATTGCGGTCACCGCGACGTTCACTGAGTTCGCCGAGCGTGTAGGTTCCGATCTGGGTCGGTAGCAACTTTTGCGCGGCCAGGATACTGCTTTCCGCAGGCCCGTATTGGCCGAGTGAGTTCTGGGTCATGCCCCGCAACAACAGTGGCCGGAAAAACCCGGGGGCAGCCGCGACCGCCCGGTCAAAAGCGGCGACGGCCTCCTTGCCGCGGTTCTGCTTGGCCAAAGCCTGGCCTTTCATTTCCCAAAACAATCCCTGTTTCGGTTGCAAGGCGATTGCTTTGTCGCTCAGCGCTATGGCTTGCGCGTAATTTTTCCCAGTATAGGCCGTACTTGCTTCTTTCAGATATTGGTAGGCCGGCTTGTCTTTGTTGAGTTGTGCGATGGCTTTGCGGTATTCGGCATCATTCACAACTCCTCCGGCGGGGAGAGTTTTGGCGGTGGATTTGTTTTCGCTGATGCGCTCCTGCGAGGGCGGGTGCGAGGCGAAGAAGCTACTGAGCGCATTGTTTTTGCGTCCTTGGGCTTCGCGAAGGAAGATTTCCTGTAATACCACGGCCGCCTGGGGGTCGTAGCTAGCTCTGCTCATCATATGCATACCGACACGATCGGCCTGAAGTTCATGATCGCGGCTGTAATTGGCCTGTACCCCATAAGTCAGTATGCCGGCGCCCTGCATGGCCAGGTCACGGTATTCCGGAGCTTTCATGCCGATGCCGAGACCGATTAGCGTACCGAGCAGGCTGGCGCCTAAGGCCTTCTTTTGCATACGCGCACTGTGACGTTTGGTCACATGGGCAATTTCATGTGCCAGAACGGCGGCCAGTTGTGCTTCGCTTTCCAACACGGCAAGCAAACCGCGGTTGATGGCGATTTTTCCGCCGGGCAGGGCCCAGGCATTGAGATCGCTGCTGTTGATAATGACGAATTCATAAGGGAGATCGGGGGCATCGCTGGTTTTCGCCAGTTTCATGCCGACGCGCTGGACATAGGCAGTTAGGGCGGGGTCGAGGTTGTATTGGCCGCCCTGTTGCTGCTGATTTGGCCCGTATTGTTTTTGCCCGAGGGCGATTTCTTCACGCGTAACTGGTTTGTCCGCCGCGGTTGCAGCAACCGAAAACAGCATCGCTGCGGTAAAAAGACCGGCAGAAAGGATTTTGGAAGGATAGTGGCGCATAATCAGACTCTCCTGAGATACCCAAAATCATACCGTGAACAATCTGAAGCCCGCATCAATGGCCAAGGTTCTAGGCAGAAATGGGCGAATGATGTAATATTTTCAACACTATTCAAATATATTTGACTCCCATGACCAGTCAGCATGCCCCTTCCTATTATGCAGCCAGTGCCCATCCGCAACCTGAACGGCCGCCCTTACAGGGCGCAGTTCATGCTGATGTCTGCATTGTCGGCGCCGGCTATACCGGTCTGTCCTCGGCCCTGCACTTGGCTGAGGCCGGATACAAGGTCGTGGTGGTCGAGGCGGCAAAGGTCGGTTGGGGGGCTTCGGGCCGGAACGGCGGTCAGATTGTGCACAGCTATTCGCGGGACATCGATGTCATCGAAAAGAACCACGGCAAGGCGGTAGCTGATGCCATGGGCAGCATGGCTTTCGAGGGCGCACGGGTT
>JBEAYK010000069.1:0-6575 GCA_041159305.1 Pseudomonadota bacterium | reverse complement strand
AATACGATGCCATCATTCTGGCCTGCGCCGGTCTTGATCGCCTTGGTCTGCAGTCGCGCATCCGTGCGCAGCTGACGGCGCCGCAGTGGTGGCCGGCGGTGGCGCAAGGCGCGATTGCCGTGGAGTGCCGCAGTGATGATCCGGAAACCGCGGCCCTTTTCGCCGCTTTGAACCATGGTCCGACCGAACTGCGGGTGCGTGCCGAACGTGCCATGAATCTGGCGCTGCATGGATCCTGCCACGTGCCGGTTGCCGGCTATGCCGAATTGCAGGGTGAACGCCTTCAGCTCAGCGGATGGGTTGGCGATGCTGAAAATATCCGCTCCATCGCTGCTTCGGCTGAAAGCGATGCCGCGGATCCGGAAGCACTCGGCCGCGTTGTGGCGGAAAAATTGTTCGCACAGGGCGCGGCGGAACTGCTTCGCCTTTAAACGCTCCGGCCGACATCACGTAGGTCAGTAATACAGACTCACCACATGCTTCGCCTCGGCGAAAAACAGCCAGCGCCCGATGAACACGCCGAGCATGGCGGATATCGCGGCGACGCTATAAAGCCAGGGCAGATTCAGCGTCCAGGCGCCGAGACAGGCGATCAGCGGCAGCGCAAAGCCGAAGCCCCGGCAGCATTCGCGGAAAATCTCGCTGTGCTTGCGCGCCAGCACATGCACCATTTCCCGGGTCAAGGCGCTGCTGCGCGACACTGCCAGTGGCAGGTCGTTGTTGCGCCAATAGCGGGTCATCAGCCAGAGAATCAACATCGCGAATATCGCCAGAACCGGGGCGAAGGTCCAGATGGCGTAGATGCTGGCCAGCCACAGGCCGCCGGTATAGATGCTGCTCATCAGATAAATCGGAACCACGGTCACATGCTGCCATGCGGGTACCGTGTTCAGGCTGCGGTAGATCATCACGGTGCAGACCACGGTGGCCATGCTCAATGCCATCAGCGCGACGGCCAGCGCTTTCTGCACCATGCCATGCTGCGGAAAAAACAGCAGCCCCGCCGCCGGCAGGAAGCACAGCACAGCCAGCACACCTTCGCGCGACAGCCAGGAACTGCGCCATTGCGAGAACGCACGCCAGGCGCGTTCGCGCCGGCCCAGATGCAGGGTCGAGCTGAGCAGCCCGGAAATCACAAACAAGCCACCCATGCCGAGCGTGACGTAATCGCGGATGCCGAAATCGCGGTCGTGACCAAGCAGGGACGCGCCGAACCAGAACCACAGACCGTAACCGGCGCCGGACAGTGTGCTGAAGAAAATGACGGACAGGGCGGGATGCATCAGCGGCTCAGGATTTTATCGAGCCAGCGCAGGGCGCCAGGCAGTTGCGTGGAATCGAGGCGCTCGGTTTCGGCCTCGATGCATACCGGCTGTTTGTTGCGCGCCGGCAAATAGCGGTTGACCGGCTGGTAGCCGAGCTCCGGCATCAAGGCCATGCCGCCGCGCTCGCGCGAACGCAGCGAAACTTCGGAATTCGGGTCATTGAAGTCGCCGAAACTGCGGGCCCGCGTAGGGCAGGCCTGCACGCAGGCTGGTTGCCGCTGCGCTTCCGGAATATTCTCGTTGTAGATGCGGTCCACGCACAGCGTGCATTTTTTCATGATGCCTTCGCTCGGCGAATATTCGCGTGCGCCGTAGGGGCAGGCCCAGGAGCACAGCTTGCAGCCGATGCACGTGTCCGGATTGATCAGCACGATGCCGTCTTCGGCGCGCTTGTAACTGGCGCCGGTCGGGCACACGCTGACGCAGGCCGGCGTTTCGCAATGCAGGCAGGAGCGCGGGAAATGCAGGGTGCTGGCGGGCTGGGCGTCGAGCGCCTCCAGCTCGTAACTGTGCACGCGGTTGAACCAGACGCCATCCGGCGCGGCACCGTAGGCGTCCGTGTCCGGCAGCGGCGCCGAAATGCCTTGATCGTTCCATTCCTTGCAGGCGACCGCGCAGGCATGGCAGCCGACGCAGATGTCGAGATCAATCAACAGACCGAGCTTCTTGCCGCCGGCTGCAGGCAATGCGGTCATGCCGTCGCTCCCAGAGGCGTGAATTGTGGCGTGCTGAAAGCCTGTGGTTCCACCTTGCGCAGCGCCACACGCAGATCGAACCAGGCCGCCTGACCGGTAATCGGGTCGGCATTGGCGTAATCGGCATCGGGGGTCAGATCGGAAATCAGCGGGTTGAGCAGGAAGCCCTGGTTGCTTTCCGGTGCATCCGCGGAAAGGCCCCAGCTGCGCTTACGTTTGCCGAGCGCGTTCCAGGTCCACACGGTATCGGGCTGCACGTTGTTGGTCAGTTTGACCGGTACGGTGATGGCGCTCAGATGCGAGCGCAGCTCCGCCCAGTCGCCGTCGGCCAGACCATAACGGGCGGCGGTGTCCGGATGCAGATAAAGAAAATTGCGTGCCATGATCTGCCGCAGCCAAGCGTTCTGCGATCCCCAGGCGTGGTACATGAAGGGCGGACGCTGGGTCAGCGCATGCAGCGGGAATTCGGTGGAATCGGTCTGCGCGTGCTCGAACGGCGCATACCAGAACGGTAGCGGATCGAAATAGCGGCGCACGCGTTCGCGCTCGGCATCCGGTGGCTGCGCCGTGCCAAAACCTTCGGCGGCCAGCCGGAATTTCTGCAGGGTTTCCGAATACAGCTGCAGCACCACCGGTTCTGCATTTGCAATGAAGCCCATCGCTTTGGCCCATTCCAGATAATCACGGTTGGCCATTTTGAAATAGCGTCCGGATTCCGGAACCGCGGCATGCCAGAAGCCGCCGTTGTCGATGTAGCGTTGCAGTTGTTCCGGATTCGGAGCGCCTTTGCCGTGGCTGTTGCCATCGCTGCCGCGCCAGCCGGCCAGCAGGCCCACACCGGGTGCGCGTTCATGGCGGACGATGTAGTCGGCATAATCGCGGTACAGCGGTGCGCCATCGGCATGCACCAGACCGGGCAGACCCAGACGCGCACCCAGATCGATCAGTACCGATTGGAAACCCCGCACATCGCGGTCCGGCGGCAGCACCGGATGCCGGAGCGCATCGGAGGCGCCGTCGGCATCGGAAATCGGGCGGTCGAGCATGCTGACCGCATCGAAGCGTTCCAGATAGGTGGTGTCCGGCAGGATCAGGTCGGCATACGCGCACATCTCGCTGGAATAGGCATCGGCATAGATGATGTAGGGAATCCGGTAGTTGCCGTGTTCGTCCTTGTCGGTCAGCCAGTGCAGGGTGCCGTGCGTGTTCATGGCCGAGTTCCAGCTCATGTTGGCCATGAACATCATCAGCACATCGATTTTTCCGTGCGCGCCGGAATGCGCATTGCGCAGCACGGTGTGCATCATGCCGTGCACCGCCAGCGGGTATTTCCAGG
The DNA here is from genome assembly GCA_041159305.1 of Pseudomonadota bacterium. Taxonomy (GTDB): domain Bacteria; phylum Pseudomonadota; class Gammaproteobacteria; order Xanthomonadales; family Xanthomonadaceae; genus Arenimonas. Next base: position 3,219 of record JBEAYK010000069.1, on the reverse strand, counting down.
AGTAGGCTTCATCCACCCGCAAGGGTGCACCGTTGGCATCCACCAACAGGTCTTCCGGACCGTGGATGAAACCCAGCGGCATCGCGTTCAGGCGGCCCTCCGCGTCGCGCGTTCGGCCCGGGCGGTTACCCGGCGGAATCGGCCGCGGAAACGGCGGTTGGTAGCGGAATGACCCCGGGGCGTCGACCGCACCGAGCAGCAGTTGCAGCAGATGCAGGGCGCGGCAGGTCTGGAAGCCGTTGGCATGCGCGCTGATGCCACGCATGGCATGCATCGCCACCGGACGCATCGGCATGTCGGTGTGTCGGCGGCCGTTGCTGTCGGTCCAGGCAATCGGCAGACTGCGTTGGTGGTCGAATGCGGCGGTGGCCAGTTCGGCGGCCAGACGGCGGATGGTCACTGCCGGCACGCCGCAGCTTTCGCTGGCCATTTCCGGCGAATAATCATCGCTGCCGTAGCGGGCTAGCACGTGCTCGAACACCGGCTTGACGACGCGGCCGTCGGCCAGCAGATGGGTGCCGGTCACCACCGGTGAGATGCCAGTGGCATCGGCCGGTGCTTCGGCGTGGGTATCCCGGTTCCAGCAAAGGATGTGGCCGTCGGCGTTGCGCGCGAACAGGCCGTGTTCGGCGGTGCCCGGCGCTTCCACGATCAGGTGGTGGGCATTGCAATAGCGCACCAGATAATCCAGATCAATCCGGCCATTGCGGATCAACTCATGGATCAATGCCATCGCCAGCAGACCGTCGGTGCCGGGCCGGATGCCGATCCATTCATCGGCAATGGCGCCGTAGCCGGTGCGCACCGGATTGATCGCGACCACTTTCGCGCCGCGCGATTTCAGCCGGCCCAGACCGAGTTTGATCGGATTGGAATCGTGGTCTTCGGCCACGCCCCAGAGCATCAGGTAGTCGGTGTGTTCCCAGTCCGGTTCGCCGAATTCCCAGAAGCTGCCGCCGAGCGTGTACAGGCCACCGGCCGCCATGTTGACCGAACAGAAGCCGCCGTGTGCGGCGTAATTGTAAGTGCCGAATTGCTGCGCCCACCAGCCGGTCAGCGCCTGCGATTGGTCGCGTCCGGTGAAGAAGGCCAGACGGTTCGGATCGACGGCACGCGCCGCCGCCAGTTTTTCCGTGGCCAGCTGAAGGGCTTCGTCCCATTCGATTTCTTCAAACCGGTTTTCACCGCGCTCGCCGACGCGCTTCATCGGCTTTTTCAGGCGCGCCGGGGAGTAATGCTGTTTGATGCCGGCCGAACCCTTGGCACAGATCACGCCGCGGTTGACCGGATGATCGGGGTTGCCTTCGATGTAGCGGACCTTGCCGTCTTTGAGATGGACCTGGATGCCGCAGCGACAGGCACACATGTAGCAGGTGGTGCGTGCGATGCGGTCGCCGGGCGGATCGTTCAGGGCCAGTACGGGGTCGGTCATGCCCTTATTGTGGCATAAACACCTATAAGGTTCGGCTTCAGCCGCCGAAGCTTTTCCAGAGCGTGCGCCCGCTGACCACGATGATCAGCAGGCCGACCACGGCCATCATCGGACGGTGCGGAACGCGTTTGGCGATCAGGCCGGCCAGCGGTGCCGCGCAGACGCCTCCGAGGGCCAGCGCCAATACGATTTCCCAGTGATCCAGACCGATGGTGGCAATGAATACCGCCGATGCGGTCAGGGTCACGAAAAACTCGACGGCATTGACCGTGCCGATGGTGTAACGCGTATGGTTTCCGCGCGCCAGCAGCGTCGAGGTCACAATCGGTCCCCAGCCGCCGCCGCCGATGGCATCGATCAGTCCGCCGAAGAAGCCCAGCGGGCCGACGCGTTTTTCAACGTGGATCGGATTGATTTCGCGAAATGATTTCAGCAGCACGTAAATCCCCATCAACACCAGATATCCGGCAATCCAGGGCTTGAGCATTTCGCCGTCCAGTTCCGTCAATACATAAGCGCCGAGGCCGGCGCCGATCATGCCGGGAATGACCAGGCGTTTGAACAGCGGACTGTGGACATTGCCGAAGCTGTGATGCGAGACCGCCGAAGCCCCTGTGGTGAATGTTTCAGCCATGTGCACGGTGGCGCTAGCCGCCACCGGCGGTACGCCCGCCGCCAGCAGGAACGACGAAGCAGTCAGACCATAGGCCATGCCCAGCGCGCCATCAATCATCTGGGCGCCGAAGCCAATCAGCACGAACAGCAGGAAGGTTTGATCGATGAAATCGGGCATGGCGGAATCCGGACGGCAATCGGGACGCGCCCGTAGCCGTCAATTTACTCCGTTAACGTCTGCCTAGGCAAATAAGGGAATGCTATTATGTTAAGCAATGGACCGTTATGACCGTATATTCGCCCTGCACAAGCGTCTGAAAGCCGCACGTTATCCGGTTGCCGCCGATACGCTGGAAGAGGAGCTGGGCTGTTCGCGCGCCACCTTGTACCGGGATGTCGGGTTTCTCCGCGATGTCCTGCACGCGCCGCTGTTGAGCACCGATGCCGGCTTCTTCTACGACCGACTGCAGAGCGACCAATTCGAGTTGCCCGGACTCTGGTTCAGCTCCGACGAACTGCATGCCCTGCTGGCCACACACGAACTGCTCAACCGCAGCGGGGCCGATGTGCTCGGCGGCGCACTGGCGCCGTTGAAGAAACGCATCGATCTGCTGTTGGCCAATCAGAGCCAGGGCCGGCGCTGGCCGATCGAGCGCATCCGGGTGATTGGATCCTATACCCGCCAGCGTGATGAGACCTCATTCCGCCAGGTGGCCGGGGCGGTACTGTCGCGCAAGCGGCTGCGCTTCGATTACACCGCGCGCTCGACCGACCAGTTGACCACGCGCACGGTATCGCCGCAGCGGCTGACCCATTACCGCGATAACTGGTATCTGGATGCCCTGGATCACGAGCGCGATGCCCTGCGCAGTTTCTCGGTCGACCGCATGAAGCATGTGAGGGTGCTTGACGATGATGCCGAAGATGTCAGCGAGCATGAACTCAATCTGCAGCTGACCGATGGTTACGGCATCTTCTCCGGCGCCGCCCGCAATACCGCCACTATCGTATTTTCCGCCGAGGCGGCGCGTTGGGTGTCCGAGGAACACTGGCACTCCAAGCAGGAAGGCCGCTTTCTCGATGATGGCCGTTATGAATTGAAAGTGCCTTATTCCAATCCGCGCGAGTTGCTGATGGATGTGTTGCGTTACGGTGCCGATGCCGAAATCATC
>JBEAYK010000068.1:0-5910 GCA_041159305.1 Pseudomonadota bacterium | reverse complement strand
CTACATCGACATCGGCAATGACAATGTGCATGAGCATCTGCTCGAAGTCGAACGGGCCAACATCAAGCTGTTCGGTTACGGCGCCAAGGGCATGACCCTGTCGATGCTGGAGACGGCGGTCGCGATGACTTCCGAACGCATCAGCGCGCATCATCTGCATGAAATCATCCAGCTCGGCAAGGAAGTCTTGAACCATCCGGTGGAATTATTGGAGGGCATCGCCGAAGCGGTGGCCGAGGTTTCCCATGATTATCAGGTGGTCCTGATCACCAAAGGCGATCTGTTCCATCAGGAAAGCAAGGTCGCCAGATCCGGCCTGTCGTCGTTGTTCGGCCGCATTGAAATCGTTTCGGAAAAAGATCCGGTCACCTACCAGCGCGTGCTGTCCGAGTTCGGTCTGCAGCCGCAGCAGTTCCTGATGGTCGGCAATTCCCTGCACTCGGACATCGCGCCGGTGCTGCAGATCGGCGGATTCGCCGTGCATGTGCCGTATCCCTTGACCTGGGCCTTGGACCACCATGAAGGCTTCATCGCCGATGATGAAAAGATGCGCACGGCGGAATCGGCGGCACAGATTCCCGCGGCGGTACGCGAGCTGGCGATGAAAGCGGCACGTTTCCATTAAACCGGCAGGCATGCGTTACCTCGCTCCTGAACGCGATTCGATTGATGCGCAGGTTTTCGCGCATCCGGTTTTCGCCCATCTGCACGAAGACCAGCGGGGACTGTGCCGGTCCGAGGACTGGCCGGAAATGGCTGCGCTCAACGCACTCTGGCAGGCCCCCGTCAATGCCGGAGGCCATCGCTTCCATTTCGTCGATCAAGATGCGCTTCGGGATGAAATGCATTACGAGCAACGCATTACGCACACCGGAGCCATCGCCACACGGGCCCGCAACTGGCACGATCTGTTCAACGCCTTCATCTGGATGCGCTATCCCGCCATCAAGCAGGCATTGAACGCCCGTCAGGTCGCCGATATCGCTCAGGTCGGACCCAAACAGCGAACGCGCGGCCAATGCGCGCTGACCCAGTTCGATGAGGCCGGTGCCGTGCTGCGTCTGCACGATGCCGCGCTGCTGTCGGCATGGGACGCGCATGATTGGCCCTACCTGTTCCGAAACTGGGCGGATGCCGAACACCGCGGCGTGGTCCAGCTCTGGTTGTTCGGACATTCCCTGTTCGAACATGCGCTGACGCCTGCGATCGCGCTGGTGGCCAAGGCGCTGGTCATCGATGCTTCGGGCATGCTTAAGGATGAGGATATGGCATTCCACATTGCAGAAGGCATCGCCGCTGGCGCGCTGCTGAATGACCCGCAGGAGCTGCGTCCGATTCCCTTGACCGGCATTCCGGGATGGCATCCGGAACATGGTGCAGAGGATTTCTTCACGCGTGTACCCTGTTTCCGTCCGAAACGCGCCGGAAGGCAGTACCCGGAACCCGTGCACACGCAGTAATTGCTTGCCGTGTGCCTTGAGCGCCCCGTAAAATGCCGTATGCGGCCGCTCCTTCCCTTTCTTTTTGTTTTCAGCACCTTTTCCGCTTCGGTGCCGGCTGCGGAACTGTTGCCGGTCAAGATCAACGGTCTGGAAAAAGACAAAGTGCTCGAGCAGGTGGTGCGCCGGGCGGTGGCGCTTCCGGAAGCACAGGGCAAGGGTGAAACGGTTTCCGAAGGACGGCTCGGCTATTACGTCAGCAACATCAACCGCCTGGTTGAAGACAGTCTGGAGCCGCTGGGGTATTACCATCCTATGGTCAGCAGTCGCATGGAGCGTGACGGTGAGCGCGCCCAGATCATCATTGATGTCGTACCCGGTGAACCCGTCAAGGTCCGCGATATCGCTTTGCAGGTCGATGGTGACGGCGGCAAGGATCGTTTCATCGGATTCTGGCTGGAAGGTTTCGAGCCGACACAGGGCGAGGTCTTCAATCACGGCCTGTATGAAGAAAACAAGGCGGAAATCAGCCAAGCACTTCTTGACCGCGGCTATTTCGACATGCGCAACAGCGTGCATGAAGTCCGCGTGACCCGTGCGGCGCAGAGCGCAGACATCAATCTGGCTTGGGACAGCGGCATCCGCTACCGCTATGGCGACGTCCGCTTCGAAGGGCATAAGTTCGAACCGGGTCTGCTCGAGCAGCTGGTGAATTTCGAATCTGGAAAATACTATTCGCAGCCGCAGATCAATCGATTGCAGGAATCACTGGCCAAGCTCAATTACTTCAGCTCGATCGAAATCGTGCCGGATCTCGAAAACAAACAGGACGGCACCGTGCCGGTTCTGGTCAGCCTGACCCAAGGCAAGCGCAGCAGCCAGTTCGCCAGTTTCCGCTATGGCACCAAAACCGGTCTCGGTGTCGAGTACGGCGTCGAACGGCGCTGGATCAACAGCCGCGGTCACAAGCTCGATTTCAATGTCGGTTGGGCGCAGAACGAACAGAGCTTCACCGCCCTGTACCGCATACCGGCCTTCGCGTGGCTGGATGGCTGGTACGGCATCGGTCTGGTCGCCCGCAACGAGGACTACACCAGCACCACCAGCCGCTACATCGAAGGTACGTTCAGCCGCAGCGGCGAATTGCGCAACTGGGATCTGCTGGCCAGCCTCAATGTGCGCCGCGAACGATTCGATGAAGCCATTCCCGACATCGACCAGTCGCTCGGCAATGTGCTGTATACCGCGGTAGCCTACCCCGAGTTCAATGCGGTCTGGCGCCGAAGCGATGATCCGCTGTACCCGACCAGCGGTTCGGCCTGGTATTACCAGCTGCGTTCCGGTTACGAATTCGAGGCCTCACAGGCGCCATTCGTGCAGGCCACGGTCAAGAACAAACGCATCCACGGTCTTAGCAGCAAAAGCCGTCTTCTGGTCCGCGGCGAGATCGGCGCGACCTGGTCCGGCAATTATCCGTATTTCCCTCCGTCGCTGCGCTTCTACGCCGGCGGCGACCAGAGTGTTCGTGGTTACGGCTACAAGGAAATCGGTGAATATTACGGCAACTACAATCTCGGCGGGCGTTACATGGCGGTCGGCAGCATCGAATACGAATACCGAGTGAATCCGGAATGGGCGGCGGCCGGTTTCGTGGATGTCGGCGACGCATTCGATCGCAAGCCGAATGCCAATTTCGGTCTGGGTGCCGGCGCGCGTTGGCGTTCGCCGATTGGGCCGGTCCGTTTGGATGTGGCCTACGGCTTCAATGGTCCGGATCCGGGTTTCGGCATCCATTTCACCATCGGATCCGATCTGTGAGCCTGTCGAAGAAATCGATATTTGGTCTGCTGCTTCTGGCGCTCATTGCCAGCGCGGTCGCTTTCGGCGCTTGGTTGGCGAAGACTGCAGGGGGCAGGGATTTCGTGCTGGCACAGGCGCAGGGGCAATTGCCTGAAGGAGCGCGCCTGCAGTGGCAGAAAGTCGATGGGGTGCTTGCCGAAGGATTGCGTTTCCAGAAACTGTCCTATGCCGATGCCGAGCAGCGTTTCGAAGCGGGGGTGTTGGAAATCGATGCCGACATTCTGCCGCTGCTGTTCCGGCATGTGAACATCGCGCGGCTGCGTGCCGAGCGCGTGCGTCTGCATCTGAAAAAAGACGATACCCCCTTCGAGTTCCCGCGCTGGCCGGAAAGCCTTCCGGCACTCGATATTCCCTTGCGTATCCGCGCCGCCGATATCCGTATTTCCGATCTGCAGCTGTTCGAACAGAACCGGCTTCTGTACGCGGTCACCGACATCCGTGGCGGACTCGAGTTGGCGCCAGGCGCGCTCACGCTCGATCACCTGCTGGCTGAGTCCGCACATGGCCGGATCAGCGTCAACGGCGATTACCGGCCGAACCGCGGCTACGCCACCCGGCTGGATGGGTCGGTCCGGCTCAAGACGGAAGCCGCCGGCGCACCGCCAGCCCTGCGTTTGCATGCCGAAGGCGATGCCGAACGCTTTTTGTTTGATATCGAGGGGGCATTGCCCGAACCGGTCCGCATCCGCTGGGAGTTGAGCACGCGTGACGGCCGGCCGTTCTGGGTGCTGGGTGCCAGCGGTGAACGCTTCGAGCCCGCCCTGCTGGGGTTGGTCGATGCCCATGCCTACCGCGTGCAGCTGGGTGCGTCCGGCGATGACCGACGCAGCCAGATCACCGGTGAGATCAGCCGTGATGGCAAGACGCTGGTCATCGAGCCCTCGCGATTCGGCCTTGAGGGCAACCGCATTCTGTTGGAAGACGTGCATGTGGGGTATGCCGGCGCACGTCTGTCGGCGCAGGGCAGCCTGAATACCGAAGGCGAGCTCAGCAGTGATGCGGTGGTGCTGCAGATTTCTGATTTCGTATTGCCGTTGCCGGAAAAGGAAAATGCAAAGAACAAGGCCAGGCCTTTACCGGTCGTGCTCAGTACGCGCATGGAAGCCAGCGGAAAACTCAGTGCCTGGCAACTCAAAGCTACCGGAACGCTGGTGCGCGGAAAGGAACGCGCCGGTTTTGATCTGGCCGGCAGCGGCAGCGACAGCGCCTTGGATCTGCCAAAAATGAAAGTCAGCATGGCGCAGGGCGGGCTGGATGGTCGGATGCGTCTGCGTTGGCAGCCGGCGATGGACATCGCCTTCGAGGGCAAGCTGGCGAAGTTCGATCCGAGCTACTTCTTCGCGGATTATCCCGGTGCCGTCAATGCCGATCTGCGCATTGCGGTGCAGAAACCGGTCGGCAAGGATTGGCGTGGCACGGTGAAAATCGATGGTCTCGGCGGTCAATTGCGCGGACGCCGATTGGCGGGGAAAGCCGATATGCGTTTCGATGGATTGGCCGTGGCCGGCGATGCCGATCTTTATGCCGGTGCATCACATGTCACGCTCAAGGGCAGTGATAACGGCAAACTGGATGTGGCCGCCGCCTTGCTGCCATTGGATCTGAACGATATCAGTCCTGCCTGGTCCGGCCTGGTCCGCGGCACCCTGCTCGTGCGGGGCGATAAGAAAAGTCCCGATTACCAGGTCGATGTGCAAGGCAGTGGCGTGCAAATTCCGGGCTACCGCATCGGCCGGCTGAGCTTGACCGGTGGAACCCTCGGCAGTCGACGGACGCAATTGGATGCCGACGACGTGCTGATCGATGGGCAAGCGGTTGACCGCATCGCCCTGGTTCTGGACGGACCGCTGCGCGATGCCAGCTATCGGCTGTCCGCGAATACGGACGATTACGCGCTGGATTCTTCCGGCAATCTGCAATGGCAGGACGGCATCACCCGGCTTCGCCCGGAGTCCCTGCGCGCCGATGGCGGCGTGCTCGGCATATGGCAACTGCAGCAGCCTACTTTGGTGACAATCGACGATTCCGGTTATCGGTTCACGCCAGCCTGCCTGGCCAGCACCGATCACAGTGCGCGTCTCTGCGCCGAAGATGAAGGCAATTTGATTGCCGTCAATGGCGATGATTTTCCACTGTCACTGCTCGAGCCCTGGGTCAACAATGCCGGCAAGGAGTTCACCTACTCGGGAACAGCCGTTCTGCGCGCCGAGTTGCCCAAGGACTTTGCGGTCAGCGGTTCCGGGTTCGTCGATCTGGACGTGCCATTGCTTAAAGTGGGCGTAAAACCCAATGACGCCAATGAAGTGATCCGCGTCGAGGATTTCCGCTTGCAGCTGAAGTGGCTCGCCAATCGCCTGGCCGGCGAGGTATTTGCCCGTCTGCCGGAGGGTGGTTTGATCGAGGGTGCCCTCGATACCGGTTTCTCGCAGAATGCGCCCTTGAATGGCAACCTGAAACTGCAGATCAACGAGTTGTCCTGGCTTGAGCTGTTTTCCCTGGATTTGGCGCAGCCGTCGGGACGCATCAATGGTGAAATTGAAATTTCCGGACGACGCGATGCGCCCAGCATCAACGGTGCGTATCGTCTGCAGGATTTCAATGTGCAGATACC
>JBEAYK010000297.1:0-3447 GCA_041159305.1 Pseudomonadota bacterium | reverse complement strand
GTTAACGTCTGCCTAGGCAAATAAGGGAATGCTATTATGTTAAGCAATGGACCGTTATGACCGTATATTCGCCCTGCACAAGCGTCTGAAAGCCGCACGCTATCCGGTTGCCGCCTATACGCTGGAAGAGGAACTGAGCTGTTCGCGCGCCACCTTGTACCGTGATGTCGGGTTTTTGCGCGATGTCCTGCACGCACCCCTGTTGAGCACCGATGCCGGTTTCTTCTACGACCGACTGCAGAGCGACCAATTCGAGTTGCCCGGACTCTGGTTCAGCTCCGATGAACTGCATGCCCTGCTGGCCACACACGAACTGCTCAACCGCAGCGGGGCCGATGTGCTCGGCGGCGCACTGGGGCCACTGAAGAAACGCATCGATCTGCTGTTGGCCAATCAGAGCCAGGGCCGGCGCTGGCCGATCGAACGCATCCGGGTGATTGGCTCCTATACCCGCAAACGGGATGAAACCGCGTTCCGTCAGGTGGCCGGAGCAGTGCTGTCGCGCAAGCGGCTGCGCTTCGATTACACCGCGCGCTCGACCGATCAGTTGACATTGCGAACGGTGTCGCCGCAGCGGCTGACCCATTACCGTGATAACTGGTATCTGGATGCCCTGGATCACGAGCGCGATGCGCTGCGCAGCTTCTCTGTCGACCGCATGAAGTATGTCAAGGCGCTTGACGACGATGCCGATGATGTCAGCGAGCACGAACTCAATCTGCAGCTGACCGACGGCTATGGCATTTTCTCTGGCGTGGCCCGGCACACCGCCACCATCGTATTTTCCGCCGTTTCTCGATGATGGCCGTTATGAATTGAAAGTGCCTTATTCCAATCCGCGCGAGTTGCTGATGGATGTGTTGCGTTACGGTGCCGATGCCGAAATCATCGCGCCGGTTTCCCTGCGCGAGTCGGCCAAATCCAGTCTGCAGCTGGCGCTGTCTAATTACGGCGTTTAATCCCCATATGCATCAGGACGACGGCAAAAGCATCGCCTTGGTCCTTGGTGCCGGGGGTGCGCGCGGTCTGGCGCATATCGGCGTCATCGAGGAACTGCAGGCCCGCGGCTATCGCATCGAAGCCGTCATCGGCTGTTCGATGGGCGCACTGGTCGGTGGCATCTTCTGCGCCGGAGGCCTGCCGGAGTACCGGCAATGGGCCTGCTCGTTGACGCGCCGGGAAGTGTTCCGGCTGGCTGATTTCGCATTCGGGCATCCCGGCTTCATCAAAGGCGACCGTGTCATCGGCGTGCTGCAGCAGCTGGTCGGCGAGCACCATATCGAAGACCTGCCGATTGCATTCAAGGCCGTTGCCACCAGCCTCGATTCGCGCAGCAAGGTTTGGCTCGACAGCGGCCCGCTGTTCGATGCCATCCGTGCCTCGATTGCCATCCCGATGCTGCTCACGCCGCACCGTTATCACGGACAGGATCTGGTGGATGGCGGATTGCTGGCGCCATTACCGGTTTCGGGCGCGCGTGAATACACCGGGCTGCGTGTCATTGCCGTCGACATCAACGCCGCGCATCCGCTGCCCGCACCGCCGGCAATAACGGCGTCGGCACCGGATGGCGCTGACACGGCTGAAGTCGGAAACCTGAGCGCAATCGAATCAGGCTGGACGCGCCTGCTGCAGAGCGTTGGCCGCGGCAATCCGGCGGCGCCGGGTGTGAAAGTCAACCGCAGCGTGATGGAGCTGATGTCGCGTTCATTGAGCACCATGCACGGCTACATGACTGAAATGCAGCTGGAGCGCGACCCGCCCGATCTCTTGATCGGCATCGCACACGATGCCTGTGCCATCTACGAGTTCTGGCGCGCCGAGGAAATGATTCCTGGATCAGTCCGAAGCCGGCAGCTGATCGGGCGTCTGCGGCACGCGTTTCAGTGCGGCCGGATCATAGCCGTAAGCCCGCAGTCTTTCCTGCAGTCCGGTCAGGGTGGCGTCGTCCATCACCGGGTCCCGCGCGAACACCCAGGCCAGCGAGCGGTCCGGATTGCCGATCAGGGCCCAGCGGTAGTCGGGCGAGACTTCCAGAATCAACAGCTGCGCGCGGATCAGTCCACCCCAGAAGCGCACCTGCCAGTGGGTGTTGCGTGTGTCCGGATAAACCCGTGCCGTCGCCTGCATGCGCTTTTCCGGCTGGTCGAATGCCTTCCGGTAGGCGAACACATTGTCGATGTTGCCATCCGGCTTCAGGGCATAGATGTCGGCGGTCGCCACTTTGCCGTTCTCCGCGAAATACGGAATGTGCGAAATCACCCACCAGCGCCCCATATAGCGCTCGAGATCGACATCGGCACTGCTGGTCAGCGGCGCCGGCTTGCCGGATTTGGCATAGCTGTAGGCGGTCAGGCTCAGGCCGATGACCACGATTGCGAGGAGGATTTTGCCCATGTGCCGTGCTCCTAAAACACTAGAATGCGCCGTCACTGCTGAAGGCGGTGTCAATTTCAGCCACTCTCAGGATTTGAGAAGCCGCTTGCCGATACTGGCCTCAGACCTCTCTGGAGACCGCCATGAACGCACACATCTTCTACCGATACTGTTGGCAACTGCCCCTGCTGACCTTGTTTTGCCTGGCGTTGGTGCCGGACCTGCCGTGGTGGCATCCCGCCGTGGGGCTCTGGCCTTTGTGGCTGCTTGCCCTGACCGGTGTTGCACTGGTGCGCGGCCTGCAGGTGGCGCGCCGGCCTGTGCCGGCGGTCCGAACTTCGCAAGTGCTTGTTTTCCCGGCGCTCAGGAAACAACCCAGAGGGGCATCCCGCAAGGCCGCGTGAAAGCGCATGGCGACGGCAGAGGGATTTATGGTATTTTCGGAGTCCCCTTTTTTCCTTCAGGAAATGAATGCATGCGCCTTTCCGCCTTGATGTTGCTTGCCGGTCTGTCGGCTCCGGCCGGAGCCCAGAACATGAGTGAAGATACGTATCTGTGGCTGGAGGGGGTGGAAGACACCAATGCGTTGGACTGGGTGCGTGCCCGCAATGCCGTCTCCGAAAAGCAGCTGGCCGGCGATCCGGGCTTCGACGCCCTGCGCGGCAGCCTGCTGGAAATTCTCGATTCCAATGCCCGCATTCCCTACGTCAGCAAGATGGGTGGCTACTTCTACAACTTCTGGCGCGACAAGAACAATCCGCAGGGCGTCTGGCGCCGTACCACGCTGGCCGAATACCGCAAAGAATCACCAAAGTGGGAAGTGCTGCTCGATATCGATGCGCTCGGCAAAGCCGAGGGCGTCAATTGGGTCTGGGGCGGTGCCGATTGTCTGCGTCCTGCCTACGACCGCTGCCTGATTTCGCTATCGCGCGGCGGCGCCGATGCCGATGTGACCCGCGAGTTCGATGTTTCCGACAAGGCTTTCGTCACCGGCGGCTTCGCACGGCCCGAGGCCAAGGGTCAGATCGGCTGGATCGACGCCGATACGGTCTATGTCAGTACCGACTTCGG
>JBEAYK010000067.1:0-5971 GCA_041159305.1 Pseudomonadota bacterium | reverse complement strand
GCTGGAACCCGAACAGATCTCCGGGCAGATGCAACATATTCTGTCGGCTGAAGGCATCGGCTTCGACGCCGAATCCATCGCTTTGCTGGCCGAAGCCGCCGATGGCAGTCTGCGTGATGGACTGTCCTTGCTCGATCAGGCCATTGCCTACACCGGCGGCAGCTTGCAGGCCGAATTGGTGCAGTCCATGCTCGGTACCGTTGATCGCAGCCAGATCGAACAACTTCTGAACGCGCTCGGAGCGCGAGATGGCGAGGCGTTGATGGCGGCCATTGAACAATTGGCGTCTTTTGCGCCGGATTTCGAGCAGGTGCTCGACCGTCTGGCACAGGCCCTGCATGAAATCCAACTGGTACAGCTGGTCCCGAATTACCGGCCTTCGCTGCAGCGCGTGCCCATCAAGGCGTTTGCGGAGCATCTCGATCCCCAACTGGTGCAACTCTGGTATCAGATGGCGGTGATGGGACGCCGTGACTTGCATTTCGCACCGGGAGCACGGGTCGGATTCGAAATGTCCTTGCTGCGTATGTTGGCGTTCATGCCGGCTGGAGCCGATGCCCAGCCTGCCGTAACGCGATCGGCCCCGCCTGTGCAGACGACGGCCAGTCCATCGCCATCACCGACGCCCCGTCAAGAAGCAACGGCGCCACCGCCTGCAAAACCGGAACCGGTTGTCGCGGCTGTACCGGCTGACATTCCGGATACGGCGGAACATTGGCTGCAGTTAGTGGCACGTCTTGCACTTAAAGGTCCGCTCGGCCAGCTCGGCGCCCACAGCGGCTTCGTTGCCCGTAACGGTTCACAGCTGCTGCTGTCGTATCCGGCCGATTTGTACGAGAGTCTCAGCCCGGCTCTTTGCGAACGCTTCCAGAATGCGCTGAGTGAAGCCTTCGGCAGTCCGGTGCAACTCAAATTCGAGAAACTGCGCGATGCCGCGGCCGAAACCCTGCATGGCCGGCAAACCGAGTCCAAACTCAATCGGCAGAATCAGGCCGAAGCCGAGTTCCAGAACCATCCGGTGGTCAACGCCCTTCTGGCCGAAGGTGCGCAGATCGTTCCGGATTCCATCCGTCCTTTGGAATTGAAGTGAGAATGTTATGAGAGGCAATATCGCCCAGATGATGCAAAAAGCCCAGCGCATGCAGGAAAACATGCAGAAAGTGCAGGATGAGCTGGCACAGATGGAAGTGATCGGACAATCCGGCGGCGGTGCGGTGAAAGTCACCTTGACCGGCAAATTCGAAGCCCGCAAAGTCGCCATCGACCCCGGCGTTCTTGGCGACGCCGAGATGCTCGAAGACCTTCTGGTCGCGGCCATCAATGATGCCGTGGCCAAAGCCAATGAGGAAAGCAACAAACGCATGGCTGCGGTCACCGCCGGCATGCCGATGCCGCCGGGAATGAAGCTTCCGTTTTGAGCCAGAGTGACCTGCTGAGCCAGTTGATGGAATCCCTTCGCTGTTTGCCTGGCGTGGGCCAGAAGAGCGCGCAGCGGATGGCCTATCATTTGCTGGAGCGTAATCGCGAGGGGGGCATGCGTCTGGCCACCACCCTGCAGGAGTCCCTGAGGCGCATCGGCCATTGTGCCCAATGCCGTGATTTCACCGAACAGGAATGCTGCGCCATCTGTGCCAGTGCCGCCCGTGATTCCTCACAGCTGTGTGTGGTGGAAACCCCGGCCGACCGCTTGGTGATTGAGTTGGCCACCGGGTATCGCGGACTTTATTTCATCCTGCAGGGCCGGCTGTCGCCCTTGGACGGAGTCGGTCCGCGTGAACTCGGTCTCGATAAACTGGCCAAGCGCCTTGCCGAAGGCGTGATTACCGAAATGATTATCGCCACCAATCCGACCGTGGAGGGCGAGGCGACCGCGCACTATCTGGCGCAGCTGGCCCGCCAGTTCGAGGTCAAGCCTTCCAAGCTCGCGCATGGCGTGCCGATTGGCGGCGAGTTGGAATACGTCGACCGTGGCACACTGGCGCACGCGTTTGGTACCCGTATCGACATGCCCTGAGGATCACCATGAGCGACAGCATCTTCGAAAAAATCATCAATCGCCAGATTCCCGCCGATATCGTTTTTGAAAATGAGGACATCATTGCTTTCCGCGATATCGCGCCGCAGGCCCCGGTGCATGTGCTGTTTGTGCCCAAACGCCGCTTCGATACCCTTAATGATGTTCCGGACTCCGAAGCGCAACTGCTTGGCGGGCTGATGCTGGCGGCACAGGCCTACGCCAAATCCATAGGGATTGCCGATGACGGCTACCGCGTGGTGATGAACTGCAATCGCAACGGTGGGCAAACCGTGTTCCATATCCACATGCATCTGCTGGGCGGCGCGCCGCTTACCGGTGGCTTTGCCTGAGCAAGGCAGGACGGACTCAGTCCGAGTAGCCCCAGGGTGTCGGCGGCGGTGCTACCGGTTGGCTTAAATCAAAATCGACCCGGAACTCACGGCCTTCGCGGGTCAGCCGGTAGGTGAATTTTTCCGGGTAAACGTACATCTGCCACGTATTGCCGTTGGATTGCGGATTGCCGGCGGCAGTAAACAACTCCTTCGAATACTGATCTGCCGGAAACGACTGTACCGTGGCCCAGCCGGCATCAAGCGTATGCCCGCCGTACATCGTCGATTGATCACTGCTGCCATCTTCATGGCGGTGGTCGTGTTTGAGTTGCAGCCCGGATCCGGTTTTGCTGAGCAGCCAGGTGCGCGATCGGTCTTCGCCGACATGGAACGGAATCTGAAGCTGGGTGTCGGTGCACTTCCGGACATGCATGACCAGACGGCCTTCAAAACCCGGCGAGGCCGGATTGTCGATACTGACTTTGCCTTCGAAGGCTTTGCCGCAGTGGCGACGGATGGCATTGAAGAACGCGTCATGGGTTGGAATCGATACAGGGGCCGTCGCGGGTATCGGGCCTGCCCAGGCGGATGCAGGCATGAGCAGGGCAAACAGGGCGGCGTGACGGTACATGGCGGACTTCCAGAATGGCGGTGATGATTATGATAACCGGTGTCAGACTCCGGATTCCGACGGTCTGTTGATTTTACCGGAGTGGCGTTTGATATCCGCAATCAGCAGTGATGTTTCATCCGGGTTCAGGGATGTTTTGGCGTAACGCCATTGGGTGTAGCGCCTTGCGATTGCTTTCAGTGCGAAGTCGTCAACCCGCGCCGCGAAGTCTGCAGCGGTTTCATGCGCAGCCTTGATGTGGCCATGCTTGTGCAGTCTCCTTGTCAATTTGTGCCAGGCTGCTTCCACCGGGTGTTCCTTGATTCGCACTTGCTTTGAAAAACTGAATACCGCAAAAGAAATCAGCCCGGCCAGAGCCAGCAACACCAAGAGCATCTGCCAACGTTCGGCGCTGGCAAAGCCCATGTTCTTGAACAGCGCCATCTGACGTGCGGCGTTGAAACCGATGACCCAGTCATTCCAGCGCGAACGCATGAAATCTCCGTAGTCAAACAGGGGCGAGAATGTGCCGCCACCGCCGGCATATTGTTCCTGTCCGGCACTTCCTGCCAGCGTATCCAGAATGTTTTCGGGCGCGACGGCAGCCGTTGGATCAATCCTGACCCAGCCTTCGCCATCGAGCCAGACTTCGGTCCAGGCATGCGCATCCTTGATGTATAAAACCCAGTAACCGCCGTAGGGGTTGCGGTAACCGCCGACATAGCCGGTGACCACCCGTGACGGAATGCCGGCGGCGCGCATGAGCAACGCGAAAGATGAGCTGAAATGTTGGCAGAAACCCTTGCGGTCTTCGAATAGAAACCGATCAACGGCATCAAAACGCGGCGGGTCGGTGGCCAGCGTATAACTGAAATCACGGCGGATCCATTGCAGCACCCGTTCAATGTAATCGCGATCGCTGCCGGCCTGCGCCCGCCACTGCAGAGCCAGTGCCTGAGTGCGTTTGTTGAATGCCGTCGGAAAGCCCAAGGCCCGCCGCCGTTCGGCATCGCCCAGTGGCCAAGTGGCATCGGCTTGCGTCCAGGCGGTGGCCGAGTATTGGGTCATCTTCTGGATGGGCGTACTGGAATACAGGCTTGAATCGGCACTGAGCGTGTAGGGTTCCGGTGCCTGACGCGGCCAATCCAGGACCGGCAGATACTTCTTTTCCGTCGGTTCAAGGCTGACCCGATAACTGATGTTCCCGTCAGCACCGGCTTCCCGTATCGGGGACGTTCGGTCCGGAGCGGGCTGGCTGTCCTGTGGATTGCGCCGCCACTCCATGCCGTCGAAATCCCAAAGCACCGGTCCGCGCCAATAGCGCTGCTCCGGCGCCGGAACGGGTCCGGTAAAGTCGACACGGAAAGCAATCCGGTCATCGGCGAGGATATCCAACCATTGACCGGGCTTCATGCTGTCTCCCAGGCCCGTGCCCTGCTCGGACAGGCCCGGCAGTCCCCATAAGGGGGTTCCGATGCGTGGAAACAGCCAGAACAGTGCAACCGCCATCGGCACGGCCATGACCAATGCACGTAACAGCGCCTTAAACGAGGACCAACGCCACTTCTCCGGCAGGAGCAACTCTCCTGTACTGCTGATCTGAAGCAAGAACAACCAGAACAGCACGCTGATCAGTGAAAATGCCAGCGTCATGGGAGTCTGTACGCTCAATAATGCCGCGAATGGCAGGAACAAAGCAAAGCCGAGCAGGGCGCGAAAGTCCCGCATGCTTTTTGTTTCAAGACACTTCAGGGCCATCATCAAGGCCAGCATGGCGGCTGCGGTATCGCGTCCGAAACTCCCATGGTACGCAAATAGCAAAAGTAGGAGTGTCGCGCCCAAGACCCCGAGGATCAGAAGCAGATGCGGTTTGGGCAGGAAATAGGCGGCGGCTAAAACCGCCACAAGCAGCACGATGAGGATTGCAGGCAGCTGGGGCATCAGCGGCAGCACGGCCAAGAGCGTGCAGAGCGCGCCTGATTTGCGGAGGACCTTAGACATGAGGGAGAAGGGCTAAGGCTTCCAGACAGCGGCGCTGGTGTTCGGCCCCGGAGCCGGATGCCAAACGCATTCCCGGAATGCTGAGGGCGTAGCGTCGCTGTCTTTGTTCGGCCTGCAGCACCCACAGGCAGAGCTGTGAGATACGGGCTTCGTAGTCCAGATGGCTAAGCCGATGCCAGTCCAAGAGCAATTCGTCGGCATTGCCGTGCTCGTATTCGCGGACTTGCAGATTTCCGGCGCGCGCACTGGCTTTCCAGGCAATCTGTTTGCGGGAATCACCGCTGCGGTATTCACGCAGATGATGCGGCTGCTCGGTCTGCTGCCGGCTTTGCCGCCCGCTACCCATATCAGCGGTAGCGAAATAGGCGTTCAAATCCCGACCCTGCGGAATCGGATAAACCATGACATCTTCCTGCAGGTTCAGAGTGCACCAGGCGCGTGCAAGACCGAGTGGGTGCAGGGTTGCAATACGGATACGGTCAATCAGAAGGTAACCGCGTTTTTCCGTCGGAATCGATATCGTTGCTCCGAGCGGTTCTGCACCGAGCATGAAGCCGGTTTCGCACGGTCCATGCGAAATCACGTAGTGGCGTGTTTGGATTGCGCGCTGTGAAACCAGGACGGTCAGGCTGAGCATCTGGCCAGCGAACACCGGTTGAGGTGTTTGAGAGCGCAGCTGGAGCCCCAGTAGTGCCAGATGCCCGCCGATAAGGGCGTTGTTGCACAGGCTGATGACCAGGAATCCCAGCAATAGAGCGGCGTTGTTGTTGTAGTTCAGACTGCCCAGATTCAGTACGGCCAGAGCGATGCCGATGAACAGACCGAAACGTGTCGGTAAGACGTAGATACGGCGGTTACCGATAACCAGTGGTTGCGCATCGCGTGGCCCGGCACGCCAAAGCGGAAACCGTCGCAGCCATGCAGCCAGACCTTCGTTGCTGACCGCAGCGCCGGCCATGTCAGTCGACGGCAACGCTGGTAAGCAGCGCTTCGGCCAATTCCCGGTTGTTT
>JBEAYK010000066.1:0-6011 GCA_041159305.1 Pseudomonadota bacterium | reverse complement strand
TGCTTGCACACTGCCTGCGGCAGGTTGTCGCGCAGGCTCCGGGCATCGACCCCGAACGCATCGATGACATCATCGTCGGTTGCGCCATGCCCGAAGGCGAACAAGGCATGAATGTGGCACGTATCGGTGCCCTGCTGGCCGGCCTGCCGCAATCGGTATCGGCGCAGACCATCAACCGATTCTGTTCCTCCGGCTTGCAGGCCGTCGCTCTGGCAGCTGACCGCATCCGTCTCGGCGAAGCCGATCTGATGATCGCAGCAGGTACTGAATCGATGAGCATGGTACCGATGATGGGTAACAAGATTGCCATGGCACCCTCGGTATTCGAGAATGACCATATCGCCATCGCGTACGGCATGGGCATTACCGCCGAAAACGTGGCGACCCAATGGAATGTCTCGCGCGAAGATCAGGATGCCTTCGCCTACGCCTCGCATCAGAAAGCCCTGACCGCCATCCAGGCCGGGCATTTCAGTGCCGAAATCTCACCCTATGAAGTCATCGGAAAATCAGCCGATTTGGCCGGGTCCCGCATCATTACACGCAACAAAACTCTGAGTAACGACGAAGGGCCACGCGCCGACACCAGCCTTGAAGGGCTCGCCAAACTCAAACCGGTGTTCAAAGCCCGCGGCTCGGTCACGGCAGGCAACAGCTCGCAGATGTCGGATGGTGCCGGCGCAGTGCTCCTGGCATCGGCCCAAGCCGTCAAGGATTACGGATTGACGCCGATTGCCCGCTTTGTGAGTTTCTCGGTCGCCGGTGTGCCGCCGGAAATCATGGGTATCGGCCCGATTGCCGCCATTCCCAAAGCCTTGAAACAAGCCGGCCTGCATCAGGACCAGTTGGATTGGATTGAATTGAACGAAGCGTTTGCCGCGCAGGCGCTTGCTGTCATCCGCGACTGCAAACTGGATGCGTCCAAGGTCAATCCCTGTGGCGGCGCCATCGCGCTCGGCCATCCGCTTGGGGCAACCGGCGCCATCCGTACCGCGACCATCGTACATGGCATGCAGCGCACCAAAGCAAAATACGGCATGGTCACCATGTGCATTGGTACCGGCATGGGTGCTGCGGGCATCTTCGAGTCACTTTAAACCCAATCGATAGTCCAAAAAAAACACCGCGATAGCGGTGTTTTTTTGTGCTGGAAGCGGTGCGATCAATGATGATGACCGCCCTCGCCGTGCACGTGACCATGTGCTTTTTCTTCATCGGTGGCGTCACGGACGCTGACGATTTCGACGGCGAAGAAAAGATTCTTGCCAGCCAGCGGATGATTGCCATCCACGGTGACGGTGGTTTCATCGACGGCGGTGACGGTGACGGTCATGCCGCCCTGCGGTGTCTGGGCCTGGAACTGCATTCCCGGCTCAATGTCATCGACGCCCTGGAAGGCTTCGCGCGGCACCTGCTGCACCATGAAGTCGTGATGTTCGCCATAACCTTCGGCAGCGACCACTTCGACATCGAGTTTGTCGCCGGCCTGCTTGCCGACCAAGGTGTTTTCCAGTCCCGGCACGATCTGGCCGACGCCATGCAGATAGGTCAGCGGCGCATGGCCAGCCGAACTGTCGATGACCTGACCGTCTTTGTCAGTGAGGGTGTAATGGAAGCTGACCACGCTGTTTTCGCTGATTTGCATAACTCTGTATTCCTCGAAATGATTGAAAAAAAACCCCGACGTGTCGGGGTTTTCAGTAAGACGCGGGCGTCTTTTATTACTCAGGATTGACTTCGTCGGCTTGCATGCCTTTCTGGCCTTTCACGAGCTTGAAGCTCACTTTTTGGCCTTCTTTCAGCGATTTGAAGCCATTGCCCTGGATGGAGCGGAAGTGCACGAACACATCTTCGCCGCTTTCCGGGGTGATGAAGCCGAAGCCCTTGGCGTCGTTGAACCACTTGACGGTACCGATTTGACGATCTGACATAGTATTACTCCTAGATAAAACGAGAAAAACCCACCCGAAAGTAGGACTGTTTTGCTAGGAATACCGCGATGTAACGATGAAGCGGACCACAAAATCTACCGCACCGGGCCACAAGCCATGTTGGCCCTAAGCAAAATCAGTAAGCGCACTATACAGCAAGACGCAAGCAAATACCAATAAATATCTGATTTTCTTTGAACTTGATCCGAATCAAGCCCCTCCGTTCAGCAATCGTCGTATCATACACAGGGACTTTTACTCCCCTGTACGCGTCGTAACCCCGCCATCCCGTTGATTGGAAAGACTTTAATGACATCACCCTACATCAAGGAAGCCGTGCTGGACGTCCGCCACTGGACCGACCAGTACTTCAGCTTCACGGTCGCGCGTGATGACGGGTTCCGCTTCGACAACGGGCAATTCGTGATGATCGGGCTGGAAGTCGACGGCAAGCCTCTGGTCCGGGCCTACTCCATTGCCAGCGCCAACTGGGAAGAGCATCTTGAATTCTTCAGCATCAAGGTGCCTAACGGCCCGCTGACCTCGCGCCTGCAGCATATCCAGCCCGGTGATTGCCTGCTGATCAGCCGCAAGCCGACTGGCACTCTTTTGATCAGTGATGTGCATCCCGGAAAGGTGCTTTATCTGCTTTCCACCGGCACCGGTCTTGCACCTTTCCTTGCCATCGTGAAAGACCCTGAAACCTACGAACGATTTGAACATGTGGTCGTCGTTCATGGCGTGCGTTATGCCAAAGACCTGGCCTACGCCGACTATTTCAGGAACGAGCTGCCTCGCCACGAATATCTCGGTGAGCAAATCAGCCGGCAGCTGCATTACGTTCCGGTAGTCTCGCGTGAGCCGTTTGCCTTGCACGGCCGCGCCACCACCTTGCTCGAAAATGGCGAAATCCCCCGCTTCCTTGGACTTCCCGAACTCAACCCGGAAACCGATCGAGCGATGATTTGCGGTAGCCCAGGCATGCTGGCCGATTTCAGGCGAATTCTGGACTCACGCGGATTCGTCGCTTCCAGCAAAATCGGACAGGCCGGCCATTACGTGTTCGAACGCGCCTTCGTCGAGAAATAAGCACCAAAAACAGGCCGGAATCGGGCATAATATTGGGCTGACGAAGTCCCATTCCGTCTGCCTTTCCCCCTTATTCAGGAGCCTCCCATGTCCGACTCCTTCGCCACGCGCGATCACCTGACCGTCAACGGCCAGACCTACACCATTTTCAGCCTGGAAAAGCTCGGCCAGCGCTACGACATCAGCAAACTGCCCTACTCGATGAAGATCCTTCTCGAGAACCTGCTGCGTTGTGAAGACGGCGTTTCGGTGACCAAAGCTTCCATCGAAGCCGTTGCCCAATGGGATGCCAAACAGGAACCGGATACCGAAATCGCCTTCATGCCGGCACGGGTCGTCTTGCAGGATTTCACTGGCGTGCCCTGCGTGGTCGATCTGGCCGCCATGCGCGATGCCGTGGTCAAGCTCGGCGGCTCCGCGTCCAACATCAATCCCTTGATCCCCTCCGAACTGGTCATTGATCACTCGGTGCAGGTCGATTCTTTCGGCAAAGCCAGTTCGCTCGATGAAAACGGCCAGATTGAATTCGCCCGCAATGGCGAGCGCTACAGCTTCCTGCGCTGGGGCCAGAAAGCCTTCAATAATTTCAAAGTCGTACCGCCAAACACCGGCATCGTGCATCAGGTCAACCTCGAGAACCTCGCCCGCGTGGTCATGGAGCGTGACATCGACGGTACGCTGTATGCGTTCCCGGATAGCGTATTCGGTACCGATTCGCACACCACCATGATCAACGGCATCGGCGTTCTGGGTTGGGGCGTCGGCGGTATCGAAGCCGAAGCGGCAATGCTCGGCCAGCCGAGTTCGATGCTGATTCCGCAAGTGGTCGGTTTCAAGCTGACCGGCAAACTGCCGGAAGGGGCGACAGCGACCGATCTGGTGCTGACCGTCACCCAGATGCTGCGCAAGCACGGTGTGGTCGGCAAGTTCGTCGAGTTCTTCGGCGACGGCCTGAACCACCTGCCGCTGGCCGACCGCGCCACCATCGCCAATATGGCGCCGGAATACGGTGCGACCTGCGGCATCTTCCCGATTGATGCCGAATCCTTGAACTATCTGCGCCTGTCCGGCCGTGAAGAAAGCCTGATCAATCTGGTCGAGGCCTATGCCAAGGCCCAGGGGCTGTGGCGCACCGATGCCGAAGCTGAGTACAGCGCCGTCCTGCATCTCGATATGGGCGAAGTCAAACCGTCCCTGGCCGGCCCGAAACGTCCGCAGGACCGTGTGCTGCTGACCGACATGAAACAGAACTACACCGACAATCTGGTGGCCCTGACCGCCAACCGTAAACCGAAAAACGGGGATGTCGCGAAGTTTGAAAATGAGGGTGGCGATGTCACCGCCGCACTGGGCACGGTCCAGACCCAAATCAACGGTCACTCGGTGGAAATGAAAGATGGCGCAGTAGTCATTGCCGCCATCACCTCCTGCACCAACACCTCCAATCCGGCGGTGATGCTTGGTGCCGGCCTGCTCGCCCGCAAAGCCGCAGCGCGCGGCCTGAAGCCGGCTCCGTGGGTGAAAACTTCGCTCGGCCCGGGTTCGCTGGTGGTCACCGATTATCTGAAGAAAGCCGATGTTCTGAAAGATCTCGAAGCCATGGGCTTCTTCGTGGTCGGCTACGGCTGTACCACCTGCATCGGCAACTCCGGCCCGCTGCCGCCGGAAGTCAGTGCCGCCATTGCCGCAGGTGACCTGACCGTAGCCTCAGTACTTTCCGGTAACCGCAACTTCGAAGGTCGCGTGCATGCCGAAGTCAAAATGAACTATCTGGCATCGCCGCCGCTGGTGGTGGCCTATGCCCTGGCCGGCACCGTGAACATCGATCTGAGCCGTGAACCGCTCGGCAAGGACAGCGCCGGCAATGACGTTTTCCTCAAGGACATCTGGCCGAGCAATCAGGAAATCAGCGATGCCATCGCCGCCTCGATCGGACCGGAAATGTTCAAGAAGAACTACGCCGACGTGTTCAAAGGCGATTCGCGCTGGAACCAGATCGCTTCGCCCGAGGGCGAGATTTTCGCCTGGAGCGGCGATTCGACCTACATCAAGAACCCGCCCTACTTCGACGGCATGAGCATGGCCATCGGCAGCATCGACGACATCCACGGTGCACGTCTGCTGGGACTGTTCGGCGATTCCATCACCACCGACCACATCTCGCCGGCCGGCAACATCAAGGCCAGCTCACCGGCCGGGCAGTTCCTGCAGTCGCGCGGCGTCAAGCCGGTCGACTTCAACTCCTACGGCTCGCGCCGGGGCAACGACGACGTGATGGTGCGCGGCACCTTCGCCAACATCCGCATCAAGAACCTGATGCTGGGCGGCGAGGAAGGCGGCAACACCATCCACTACCCGTCCAACGACAAGCTCGCCATCTACGACGCCGCCATGCGCTACAAAGCCGAGAGCGTGCCGCTGGTGGTCATCGCCGGCAAAGAATACGGCACCGGATCCTCACGTGACTGGGCAGCCAAAGGTACCACCCTGCTCGGCGTCAAGGCAGTGATCGCTGAAAGCTTTGAACGCATCCACCGCTCGAACTTGGTCGGCATGGGCGTTCTTCCCCTGCAATTCCTGGACGGTGAGAATGCCGCCAGCCATGGGCTGACTGGCAACGAGCGCTTCGACATTACGGGTCTCAAGGACGGTGCCGGTAAAATTGCCGATGTTGTCGCAACCGCACCCGATGGCTCCGTCAAACGATTCCAGGCCAAAGTACTGCTGTTGACCCCGAAAGAGGTCGAGTATTTCCGCCATGGCGGCATCCTGCATTACGTGCTGCGTCAACTGGCTTCACGCAAGGCCGCCTGAGCTGGGTGAAAGCATGATGAAGAAAGCGGCTCCGGCCGCTTTTTTCATACGTACGGGCTTGCCAGCATTTAGAGCTTATGCTCAAATGGAGCAATCCCTACGCAGCCCTTAAAAACCATGAGCATGAATCGTCCCTGGCTTGACAGCTATGCCCCCGATGTCCCGCATGACATCGAC
>JBEAYK010000065.1:0-6013 GCA_041159305.1 Pseudomonadota bacterium | reverse complement strand
TCTATCCGAACGAACTGCGCCCGATTTCCGGAAGCATCAATGCCCTGATCGACAGTGAACGCAGCAATCTCGAACTGAGCCGTAACACGCTGGCCGATCTTGCGCACAGCCTGAAGACGCCATTGGCGGTGCTTCAGTCGGAAATCGAAAATGCCGACGATCCCGCCTCTTTTAAGGACGAGGTCTATGCACAGGTGCAACGCATGAACGACATCGTGTCCTACCAGCTGTCGCGCGCCGCGCGTTCCGGACATGCCTTGTATTCGGCGCCGGTCGACGTGCTGCCGCATGCCGAAAGCATTGTGCAGAGTCTGGAGAAGATCTACCAGGCACGCGGGGTACTGTGCGAGTTCGAAGTGGATGACAAGGCGCAGTTTTCCGGCGAGCCGGGCGACTTGCAGGAATTGCTCGGCAACTTCCTGGAAAACGCCTTCAAATGGGCCGAGCACCGCGTGCTGTTGACGGTGAAACCGGTTTACGAACCGGCGGCGCGCCGGCCGGGTCTGTATCTGTGCATCGAGGATGACGGCAAGGGCATTGCGACCGAAGACATCCCGAAAATCCTTCAGCGCGGCGTACGCGGCGATGAGCGCGTGCAGGGCCATGGCATCGGCATGGCCATCGTGCAGGACATCATCCGGTCCTACAACGGCGAATTGTCAGTCGACCGTTCCCAGGAACTGGGCGGCGCCCGTTTTACCATCCGCTTGCCCTGTCTCACCTAGCGGAACAGCCCGGGAACCACCCGCAGCCAACGTGCCTGGCTGCCGCCAACCCCCTTGCGTGGTGCCACAGTGGCCGGTGCTGCCTGGCCGTCCACGGCCGTAATCAGGGCATTCAGTCGGAAGACCGGCGTTCTGCCGGCGGGCGTGATGCCGGACAGCAGAATCAGGCTCAGGCAAAGAATGGCGACGATCAGTAGGGTTTTCATGGTGTTGCTACTCTTCGGTACGGTCTCTGGATAGATGCGCGAGCCCCGAAAAAGGTTGCAAGAATCGGGCTGGTGCATTAAAAATGATTGACCGCCGGCAGTGTCATTCCGGCCCAGAAGTCAATAACAACGAATGAACACAATTCCGCTGCAACACGACGCCCCGGTCATCCGCGCCCCGATGCTCCGGAGAGCCCTCATATCCGGCGCGCGGCGGGTCATCGCACAGCGGGATCTGCTGAACAAGATCAACGTCTTTCCGGTTCCCGACGGCGATACCGGCAGCAACATGGCTTTTACGCTCGGCAATGTGCTGACCGGTGCGCTCAGCCGGCGTGCGCAGAGTACCGGCGAGCTGCTGCGCCGGGTCAGCGAAAATGCCATTGACGGTGCCCGTGGCAATTCCGGAGCCATTTTGGCCCAGTTTTTCACCGGCATCTCCGAACGCATCGGGCATTCCCGCGTCGCCAGCCTTGAACAGATGGCCCAGGCCATCCAGCACGGTGCCGATACCGCCCGCGAGGCGCTGTCGGAGCCCAAAGAAGGCACCATCCTCAGTGTCATCAGCGTGTTTGCCGAATCGCTGCATTGCCGCGAGCGCGGCTACCATTTCAAACATTGGTTCGGCGAGGCGCTGGTCGCGGCCCGCAAGGCCTTGGCCAACACACCGAACCAGCTGCCGGTGCTGCAGAAAGCCGGCGTGGTCGATGCCGGCGCACAGGGCTTCGTCGACATGCTCGAAGGCGTCTACCAGTTCATTCTCGAGGGTGACATCGATCTCAATGACGAGATCGAGAATGACAGTGCCGATCTGGAAGTCTCCAAGGCGCATGTGGAGCTGGCCGATGCCGATCCGGAGCACCGCTGGTGCAGCGAATGTCTGATTCTCGGTGATGGACTCGACCGCAGCGGTCTGCGTGCGGCCGTCGGCGATCTGGGTGCCTCCTGTGTCGTGATTGCCGGATCCCATTCGCGCGTGCGCCTGCATGCCCATGTCGGCAATCCGAAACAGTTGTTCGATCTGGCCGCCCGTTTCGGACGGGTCGAGGGCACCAAGGCCGACGATATGCACGCCCAGGCCCGCACCGCGGCCGGCACCGATGCGGTTGTCATCATCACCGATACCTCGGCCGATGTGCCGGAAGCGCTGTCCGAGTCGCTCAACCTGCATTGGGTGCCCTTGCGCCTGAGTTTCGGCGAGACCGATTACCTCGACAAGGTCGGCCTGAGTACCGGCGAGTTCTATCACAAGTTGCGTACCGAGCTGGTGTTGCCGAAAACCAGCCAGCCGTCGCCGGGCGATTTCCGCCGACAGTTCGAATTTCTGCTGTCGCACCATCCGCATCTGGTCTATGTCGGTCTCTCGCGGGCGGTTTCCGGCACCGTGCAATCGGCCGAGGCCGCCGCCAAACGCGGGCACGCCGATCGCATCCACATCTTCGATACCGCCAATGCCGCTGGCGGTCAGGGCCTGTTGGTCATTGCCGCTGCCGAAGCGGCGCAGGCCGGACAGACATCCGACCAGATCATCGCCCTCCTGGAACGCCTGCGGCCGGTGACCGAAACCTGGGCCTGCACGGCGGATATCAGCCATGCCGTCCGGGGTGGTCGCATTCCACGCTGGGCCGGCCCCATTGCCAACGCTTTGGGGTTGACCGCCATTGCCAAGGTATCCCCGGCGGGCAAGCTGGCGCTGAACAGCGGTCTGTTCGGAAAACGCAACATCATCGAACGCTACGCGCGGCATGTCGCCAAGCGTATCGACCGCACGCAGCAATACCGCGCCATCATCGGCCACTGCGGTGATCCGGAGGCCGGGCAGGCGCTCCTGCAGGCCTTCACCGCACTGGTGCCGTGCACACAGGCCTGGTGCGTGGAATCCGGTCCGGCCATTGGTGCCCATGCCGGCCCGGGTGCTTTGGTCATTTCCTACCAGCCGGTCGTCATGGAGCCGGTCTGATGATTTGGCTGCTGATTGTCGCGGCGTACCTGCTCGGCTCGGTGTCCGGCAGCCTGTGTCTGGGTAAACTGCGCGGCGTCGATATCCGTACGCTTGGCAGCGGCAATGCCGGCGGCACAAACGCCTTGCGGACCCAGGGCCTGGTATTCGCACTCGGCGTGGTCCTGATCGATGTCGGCAAAGGTCTGCTCGCGGCCTGGTTGGCGCGGCATTTCCTGCCCGGCAACGAGATGGCCGCGATGGCCTGTGTGTTCGCCGCCGTTGTCGGCCACATCTGGCCGGTATGGCATGGGTTCCGCGGCGGCAAGGGCGCGGCCACACTCGTTGGCGGACTGATTCTGGTTTGGCCGCAGTCTTTGATTCTGTTGTTCTCCGTATGGTTTTTCAGTCTCCTGCTGACCGGCTATGTCGGTCTTTCCACGGTGCTGGCGGCGATCAGTCTGCTGGCCAGTGCGGTATGGTCCGGTGCCGACGCTGAAGTGTGGTGGTTTGCCATTGCCAGTTCCGTGTTGCTGACCTTTAGTCACCGCAGCAATCTGCAGCGGCTGCGTTCGGGAACCGAGAACCGGTTCGAGAAAGCCCGTCTGCTCGGACGCCTGTTGTCCGGACGCCGTGGATAATCCGGCCCTGATCAACGCACTGATGGACGGCCCGAAATCGGGCGTGAGCCTTGCTGCCGAATTCGGGGTGTCGCGTGCGGCGGTCTGGAAGCGCATCGAACAGCTGCGGGAGCGCGGATTGCCAATCGATACCGATGCGCAACGCGGATATCGTCTGGTGCGGCCGACACCCCTGCTCGAGAAATCGGTGATCCTCGCGGCGATGGATGCCGCCAGCCGGCAGGACCTGCAAAGTCTGCAGATCGATTTCGAAACCGATTCGACACAGCTGCGGGCCATGGCCGAACCTGCGCCGTCACAAGGTATCGCGGTCTGGCTGGCGGAAATGCAGACCGCCGGGCAGGGCCGGCGCGGAAAACAATGGTGCTCGCCGCCGCTGGCCAATATCCATTGCAGCGTGAACCGCCGATTCCATCTTCCGGTCGCCGCCATGTCCGGTTTCAGTCTGGCCTGCGCCGTCATGATCGTGAACGCGCTTCAGCGCCAGGGCATCGCCGGTCTGGCCTTGAAATGGCCCAACGATATTTGGCTGCATGGCCGTAAATGCGGCGGTCTTTTAATCCAGCTCCGCAGCGAAGCGGACGGTCCCTGTGATGTCACCTTGGGTTTCGGTATCAATGTGCATTTATCGCGTCAGGCCGGTGCCGGCATCGATCAGGATTGGGCCGCGTTGTCGGAGCATACCGAAGCCGTCTTGGACCGTAACCTGCTGCTTGCGGGACTGTTGTCCGAATTGACCCGGGGTTTCGAGCGTTTCGAAACGGACGGTCTTCCGGCGTTTATCGCGGATTGGCGATCTCTGGATGGTCTGCAGGGCAGGGTGGTAAGGGTGCAGGACGGCGCAAAGCAACGCGATGGGCGTGCCTGCGGGATTGCCGCCGATGGCGCCCTGTTGTTTGAAGATGCCGATGGTCAACACCGTTTGCACAGCGGCGAAGTCAGCGTGAGGGTGTCCCATGGCTGATTGTCTGATCGATAGCGGAAACAGCCGTATCAAAATGGCGCGCCGCGAGGCTGCCGGCTGGCATCCTTTGCCCACCCTGGATTACGATGACCCGCATGCGGTCGATTTGGCGCTCGAACTGCTGGCCGATGCCGAGTACGAGCGGGTCTTTCTGGCCACGGTCAGCAAGGGTTGGCGTGCCGAGCGCCTTGAACATCTGCTGTCGCATATCCGGCAACCGGTGACCCGCATTGAATCCTGTGCCGAAATGGGCCGCCTACGCATCGCTTATGCACAGCCACGGCAACTGGGTGTGGACCGCTTTCTCGGACTGCTGGCCGCCTGCGATGCGATGACCGACTGTGCTGTGCTGTCTTTCGGAACCGCCCTGACGCTCGACGTCTTGGCCGCCGATGGCCGGCACTGTGGCGGTTTGATCGCGCCCGGTCCGGATTTCCAGTGGCAGCGCATGCGTGATCATTTCCCCGGTTTGTTCGAAGGTGAGGGTCAAGCCGACTTCCTTGCCGACAACACCCTGGATGCACTTGCCAGCGGCATCCAGCACCAGACGCTGGGCATGATCGACCGTGTGCTGACCGGTGCTTTCGCGGGACGTCCGGTCAAGTTACTGGTGACCGGCGGCGGTGCCGATCCTTGGCTGAAGCTCTTGCCGATGGCAGAGGCCGCACCCGACCTGATCTTCAATGGCATGCTGCGCTATATCGAACTGAGCGGCTTATGATCTGGCTTCGTCGATTGTGCCTGTTGCTGCTGTTTGCCAATGCCGGCGCCCTGATGTGGAATATGTGGCGACCCGAAATGCAGGGTCATGTGTTGCCGATGACCGAAGCCGGCACGCCGGGGCTGATCCTGCATCAGGAGTACCTGCAATTGCAGCAGGAACGTCAGCGCCTGCCTGCCGGCAGTTGCTGGCGGATTGGTCCCTTCGCCGAGGAGACCGCGATGCGGCGCGCCTGGCAATCCCTGGAGTACATCACCCTGGATATGCAGATGCGTACGGCCGACGGCGTCATCGGCACGCGCTATCGTCTGGATATCCCGGCCAGTGCCAGCCGTGCGGATGCGGAGTTGCTGGTGGAGAGCCTGCTCAGTGCCGGAATCGGCGCTCCGGAAATCCAGTCCGATCACAGCATCGCGCTCGGCCAATACGCCACGCTGGCAGATGTCCAGGCGCGGCAGCGCGTCGTGCAACAGCTCGGGCTGGAAGCGGTGTTGCGCAGTGAGCAGCAGACGCGGCAGGAATGGTGGATTGACGCCAGCATCCGCAATCAGGCCGGTTTCAGCCAATGGCAGGCCGAACAGAATCCGAAAATTCCGGCGCAGGCCTGCCGCTGACGGCTACGCAAAGCCGTGATGCTCGCGTACAATAGGGATTCCATGCCGGCATAGCTCAGTTGGTAGAGCAACCGCCTTGTAAGCGGTAGGTCCCCAGTTCGAATCCGGGGGCCGGCACCACTCAGGCGCAACCACCATGACAGTTGATACCCCCACCAGTGCCCTCATCGGCGTTCCGACCGACATCGGTGCCGGGCACCGAT
>JBEAYK010000064.1:0-7272 GCA_041159305.1 Pseudomonadota bacterium | reverse complement strand
AAACTGGTAGCTGGACGATTGGAGGTCAAGGTCAAATACCTCGACCGCGACAGCTGGAAGGAAACGGTGTTTTGCAACGATACCGATGACAGCCATGCACTGCTGGTGCAGCTGAGCGAACTGCTGTCACATCGGCCCGTCGGCGGCAGACCATTGGCCGTTGCGGTGGTGCTCACCGATCTGTGCGAGCGGATTGGCACCACTGATGATCTGTTCACTACGGCCGAGGCCAAGGAGCACGCGCCCTTGAGTGCGTTGATGGACCGCATCAACGACCGCTTCGGTCCGCAGAAAATCAGTTACGCCTCCAGTCAGGCCGCCGCCAAGGAAGCGCCCATGCGCATCGCTTTCAGCCGCATCCCTGATATCACACACGAGGATGAAGGCTTCAGCCGGAAATGAACAAAGCAGGCCGAAGCCTGCTTTCTGGAAAACGACCTGATTTGATCCAATCAGGCGAACGGGTCCTGAAGCACGATGTTGGCATCGCGGTCCGGACCGGTCGAGACGATGGCAATCGGACAGCCGACCAGTTCTTCCAGCGAACGCAGATAGGCGCGTGCGGCCGGCGGCAGTTTGTCCCACTCGGTGATGCCGGCGGTGGACTCGTTCCAGCCCGGGAACTCCAGATAGACCGGTTCGCATTCATCCCAGCCGGCTTCGTCGAGCGGCGAGTATTCGGTCTGTTTGCCGTGGTATTTGTAGGCGATGCACATCTTCAGGCTCGGCATGCCATCAAGGATGTCGAGCTTGGTGATGCACAGCCCGGTGATACCGTTGATGGCGACGGCACGTTTTAGCGCGACGATATCAATCCAGCCGCAGCGGCGCGGACGGCCGGTGGTGGCTCCGTACTCGGCACCCTTGTCACGGATCAGCTGACCGGTTTCATCATTCAATTCGGTCGGGAACGGACCGCCGCCGACGCGAGTGGCGTAGGCCTTGGCGATGCCGAGCACGTAATCGATGGCATCGGCACCGACACCGGTACCGGCGAGCGCTCCACCGATGGTGGTGTTGCTGGACGTCACGTAGGGATAGGTGCCGTGGTCGATGTCAAGCAGCGACCCCTGTGCTCCTTCGAACAACACGCGCTTACCTTGCTTGCGCAGATCATGCAGAATGCCGGCGACGTCGCTGATCATCGGTTTGATGTATTTGCCGAATTCCACCGCCTCATCAAACGTGCTCTGGAAATCGATCGCCTCGACGCCGAGATATTGGGTCAGTACGAAATTGTGGTAATCCAGCGCCGCGCGCAGCTTTTCTGCCAGCTGCTCCGGATAGGCCAGATCGGCAACGCGCACGCCGCGGCGTGCGACCTTGTCTTCATAGGCCGGCCCGATACCGCGGCCGGTGGTGCCGATGGCTTTGCCACCGGCAGCCTTCTCGCGAGCCTGGTCGAGTGCAATGTGGTAAGGCATGATCAACGGCGTTGCCGGACTGATGCGCAGACGCGAACGCACTTCCACGCCGTTGCCTTCGAGCTCGGCGATTTCCTTTTTGAGGGCCCCCGGGTGCAGGACAACGCCATTACCGATCAGGCATAGCGCATCATCGCGCAGGATGCCGGAGGGAATCAGGTGCAGTACGGTTTTCTTGCCGGCAATGACCAGGGTGTGTCCGGCGTTGTGACCGCCCTGGAAACGCACCACGGCGCCAATCTGTTGGGTGAGCAAGTCGACAATTTTGCCTTTGCCCTCATCGCCCCATTGTGCTCCCAGTACGACGACCGACTGACCCATGATGCTCGCTCCCGAAATGAATGTTGCAGACGCAGAAAAAGCCGAACGGATGTCGGCTTTGACGTATTATACGCGCTTTGGTTTCGGGGCGGAACGTTAGCGTTTGCCGCCGCCGAAATATTTCAGGAACTCGGAATCCGGGTCCACGACCATGGTCGACTTGCCGTCCGCGAAGCTGGCCTTGTAAGCTTCCAGACTCCGGTAAAATGCGTAAAAATCAGCATCTTGGCCATAGGCGGCGGCGGAAATGCGGGCCACTTCGGCATCACCTTCACCGCGTACTTTCTGGGCTTCGCGCTGGGCATCGGCCAAAATCACCTGGCTTTCGCGTTCGGCCTCGGCACGGATGCGCTCGGACTCTGCAAAACCTTCGGCTCTCAAGGCATTCGCAACCTGCTTGCGTTCGGAACGCATGCGGTCGAGGACTTGATCGCGGATTTTGGCGTCTTTCGGGAAGTTGATGCGCTTGATGCGGATATCAACTACTTCAATGCCCAAGGTCGCCGCGCCGAGGTTGATGGGTTTCAGTAAACGTTGCGCCAACTCGGTACGCTCACCGGAGACCAATTTCTGCAACGTGAAACTGTTGATGTCGTTACGCAGGGTGTTCTTGATGATCGGCGTGAGCCGCTGCGCGGCCGCTTCTTCATTGCCGCCGCTGGTGGCGCGGTAATAAGCGGTCACATCCTTGATGCGCCATTTCACGAAGAAGTCGACTTCGACATCTTTCTTCTCGACGGTAAGGTAACGCTCCGGATTGTCGTCTAGGGTCAATAGGCGGCGGTCGAACTTGCGGACCTGCTGAACGAACGGCACTTTGAAATGCAGGCCGGGCTTCAGGTCGGATCGCACTACCTTGCCCAGGTTGAGGACAATGGCGGTCTGGCTTTCATTCACGATGAACATGGATGAAAAGAGCAGGATGACGGCACCAAGGCCGCCGAAAATGAGGGTTGTTGGATTACGCATGATCAGGATCCCTCCCGGCCTTGGCGGACTTCACCACGACCCGCTGAATCCGCAGGCGGTACCTGTGGCGCGACCACAGCCGGCGACGGACGTGACACGCCCTCGGCGCTGGCCGCGGGTGCGGGTGCGGGTGCGGCGCTACCGGATGCCGGCAAATAGAAAATATTGCCCTTGCCGGAAATGATCTTCGGGTTACGGGTCATTACATCCTGCATGGTTTCAAGATAAAGGCGCTTGCGGGTGACTTCCGGTGATTTCCGGTATTCATCGGCGAGTTGGCGGAACCGCGATGCATCACCGGTGGCCTTGGCGATACTGGCCTGACGGTAACCATCGGCTTCGGCCTTGATGCGTGAGGCGGTACCACGGGCTTCCGGAACGATTTTGCTGGCATATGCCAGCGCGGCATTTTTGATGGAATCGCTTTGCTGCCCTGCATTGATGGCTTCGTTAAACGCATCGCTCACTTCTTCAGGGAAGCGGGCATCAGGCAGAGTGAACTGCGACACTTTGATGCCGGTGCGGTACATGTCGAGCGATTTCTGCAGGTGATCCTTGGCAACGATGGACAGTTGACCACGCTCGAAAAGGGCTGCATCCATGGTGTTGTTTCCGACCACTTCACGGACAGCACTTTCGGCGGCCTGACGCACCGTTTCCGAGCCCTGCTGGCCGCCGGCGGCGACAATGTCATCCCGGTAGCCGAAAAGATAAAGACGCGGATCGCTGATGGTGTACTGGGCGTTGAACTTGATATCGACGATATTCTCGTCTTTGGTCAGCACGTTGACCGTTTCCTCGACAGTCTGGACCTGCGTGGCATTGACGACAGTCACCGACTCGATTGGCCACGGCAGCTTCAGGTTGGCACCCGGCGTCAGGATGCGGTCGAACTTACCGAAACGCAGCACGACGCCACGTTCGCGCTCATCAATAAGCTGGAAGCAGTTGAAAACTATCAGTACGGCAAGACCGATCAGCACCGGCTTGACCCAGGAAGGACCGTTTCCGGAGTCGCCGATACCCAATTGGGATTTCAAACGACCGAGAAAATCATCGACCGGATTGCCGTTACCTTTCGGTTTCCAGGGCTCCTTACCACCGCCCGGTTGGTTCCACGCCATACTGACTCCGACTTGCTGATTTTGTGCTTTACGATATGGGGGCCGTACGGGACGGCTTCAAGGGGCCGACTTATTCGGCTGCATCCGCATCCGTTTCCACCGCATCATCACCACCGGCGGATCCAAGGCGTACGTTGCGGGCCGGGACGACGGTTGAGATGGCATGTTTGTAAACCATCTGGCTGACGGTATTTCGTAGCAGGACGACGAACTGGTCGAAACTTTCGATGGTTCCCTGCAATTTGATGCCATTGACGAGGAAAATCGAAACCGGCACACGTTCGCGGCGCAGGGCGTTCAGGAAGGGGTCTTGGAGGGATTGCGATTTAGTCACGGTACGGCTCCGTTCTTATTCTGGGTTATTTATTGTTGGTTTTAAGCAGGGCCGAGAAACGCCCGTACGCAGTAGTCTAGCTCATCTTTTTCAGCCTGTGGGTCAAACCACCGTGAAGATACGGAACCGCGAAACCAAGTCAGCTGGCGTTTAGCTAACTGGCGTGTCGCGGCAATGGCCTGCTCCCGAAAAGCCTTCGCATCGGACTGTCCCGAAAGATGCTGCCAGGCCTGGCGGTACCCCACCGCCCGCATCGAGGGCAGATCCGGATGCAGCCGCGGGTCGGCCATCAACCCACGGACTTCTTCGAGAAATCCATCTTCCAGCATCCGGTCGAAACGAAGGGCAATCCTACGGTGCAGCTCACCACGGTCCTTCGGCGCTAGAACGATGGACAGAAGTCGGAACGGAAACGCCGGTTTTTCAGCCTGTCGCTGCCAATCGGATCGTGATTTTCCGCTCAGTCGATGGATTTCAAGCGCACGTAGAACCCGCTGCGGATCGTTTGGATGGATTCGGGCCGCACTGTCCGGATCCAGCGCCTGCAACCGGGCATGCATTGCCTGCCAGCCTTCGGACGCCGCCTGGGCTTTGAGCTCTGCCCGCACGTCTGCATCCGCTGCCGGCATCTGCGACAAGCCCTCGATCAGGGCACGGAAATACAGACCGGTGCCGCCGACAAGCAACGGCACCTTACCCCGACCCGACAGATCCTGCAGATGCGGCATGGCTTCACGCGCGAAATCGGCCGCCGAAAAAGTTTCATGAGGATCCCGTATGTCGATCATCCGGTGCGGGGCGATTTTCAGGATCGCGGCATCCGGCTTGGCGGCACCAATATTCAAACGCCGATAGACCAAGGCCGAATCAACACTGACGATTTCCGTCCCGAGCCTCTGGCAAAGTTCCGCCGCATAGGCGGTCTTGCCGGAGGCGGTCGGCCCCATGATGGCGATGACCGGTGGGGCCTGCATGGCGGCACTCAATAGCCGGGCTCGAGCTCGGTCCGAACCGCTTCAAAGCGTTCCTGCATGGCGCGCGATGCCGGCATACCGATACGACTGGCCACGACAATGGCGACAGAGGCCAGAATGAATCCGGGAATGATTTCATACAGGCCGAACCAAGCAAATTGTTTCCAGACCACCACGGTGACCGCACCGGTCACCATACCCGCAAGCGCACCGGAGCGTGTCATCTTTTTCCAAGCCAGGGAAAACAGGACCACAGGACCAAAGGCCGCACCGAAACCGGCCCAGGCATAACTGACCAGACCGAGCACACGACTTTCCGGGTTGCTGGCCAAAGCGATTGCGACCAAGGCCACCAGAAAAACGGCAATCCGCCCGACCCAGACCAACTCTTGCTGGCCGGCCTGCGGACGCATCAGTCCTTTGTAAAAATCCTCAGTTAACGCGCTCGAACAAACCAACAGTTGGCAGCTGAGGGTACTCATGATTGCAGCCAGAATGGCGGAAAGCAGGATGCCGGCGATCCATGGATTGAACAGCAGTCCAGACAATACGATGAATACACGCTCACTGTTGGCGGTGACCGGTGCTGCCTGATCGGGATGCTGGACAAAATAGGCAATACCGAAGAAACCGACCCCCATGGCGCCCAGCAGGCAAAGCACCATCCAGATCATGCCGATCCGTCGGGCCGATGGAATCGATTTGACCGAATCAACTGCCATGAATCGTGCGAGGATATGCGGCTGACCGAAATATCCAAGGCTGACCGAAATATCCAAGGCCCCAGGCCATGAGGGAAACGATGCCGATGACCGTCGTGCCCTTGAAGAAATCGATATTGGACGGATCGGCTTGAGCTATCAAGGCCATGCTGGAATCGACACCACCTACGCTGAGTATGACAACGATCGGAGTAAGGATCAGTGCGAAGATCATCAGGGTCGCCTGCACGGTGTCGGTCCAGCTTACCGCCAGAAAACCGCCGATCAGGGTATATGCGATGGTGGCCCCCGCGCCAAGCCATATGGCTTCAGCATAGGAAATACCGAATACGGATTCGAAAAGCCGTGCACCGGCGACAATGCCAGATGCGGAATAGACGGCGAAGAACGCCAGAATGATCACTGCTGAAATGATGCGCAGCACGCGGGACTCGTCTTCGAAGCGCTGCGTGAAATAATCCGGAAGGGTCAAGGCGTTGTTGCAGCGTTCGGTATAGACGCGCAAGGGCCCGGCGACGAATTTCCAGTTGCACCAGGCCCCGAGAACCAATCCAATGGCGATCCAGGACTCCGAGAGACCGCTGAGGAAAAGCGCTCCCGGCAGACCCAATAACAGCCAGCCACTCATGTCCGAAGCGCCAGCGGAAAGCGCCGTCACAAAGCTGCCCATGTTTCGGCCGCCCAGAATATAGTCATCAAGGGTTTTAACGGATCGCCAAGCGACGAACCCGATTCCCAGCATCAGGAGAATATAAAGCGCAAAGGTAATGGTTAAAGGCGTCCAGCTCATAGCTTTGGGTTTCCCGGTCGGATCTGGAGTAATTACTCTAGTTGCACTAAGGTAGCATCGAAACGTCAACAACATGGTATACGGACGATGCAAAGACTGAAAGCCCTCCGTTACGCATTGGTATTCCTGCTACCCCTGCAACTACTGCTTGCCATGCAGTGGGGAACTCGGAGCGGGATGCCCGACTTGCTGGCCTGGTGGCCACTTCTGTTTTTTTTCGTATTCCTCCCGGTCATTGATTTCGGCATCGGCCGCGACACGGTGAATGTCCAGCCGGTGCAGGAACGTGAGGTCTCGGCTGATCCTGTCTTCAAGTGGCTATGTCTTGCGGTATTGCCGGTGCAGATCGGAACCCTGTATCTATCGATGCAGTGGTTCGTGGCCACGGACCTCGGCCCGGTCGGAGTCATCGGCTGGCTGTTGTCCCAGGGCATCATCAGCGGCGCGCTGGCGATCAATACGGCGCATGAAATGATCCACAAGAACGGCCGTCTCGAGCAATGGGCAGGTGCCCTCCTGTTGATTACCGTCGGCTACCACGGCTTCAAAATCGAACATCTGCGCGGCCATCATGTGCATGTGTCGACGCCGGAAGATCCGTCAAGCGCTCCTTA
>JBEAYK010000296.1:0-3456 GCA_041159305.1 Pseudomonadota bacterium | reverse complement strand
GCCCAGGCCGAAGGCGAAGCCGGTATAGCGCTCCGGATCGATGCCGCAGCTGCGCAGCACGTTCGGATGCACCATGCCGCAGCCGAGCACTTCCAGCCATCGGGTACTGCCATCCGGTTGTTTCCAGGCGATATCCACTTCCGCCGAGGGTTCGGTGAACGGGAAATAGCTCGGCCGGAAACGCATCTCGAAATCCTGCTCGAAGAACGCGCGCACGAAAGCCGCGAGCGTGCCTTTCAGATCGGCGAAGCTGGAGGTCTCATCAATTAGCAGCCCTTCCATCTGAACATCGGGGTATGTGTCTGGTCGGAATCGGAGCGGTAGACCTTGCCCATGGCAATCATGCGCAGCGGCGGCTTGTTGTCCTTCATGAAACGCACCTGCACACCCGAGGTGTGCGTGCGCAGCAGATGGCCGCTGGGAAAATAGAAAGTATCGTGCATGGCACGTGCCGGATGGTGCGGCGGGAAATTCAGCGCTTCGAAATTGTGCCAGTCGTCTTCGACTTCCGGCCCTTCAGCCGTTTGATAGCCCAGACGCGAGAAGATTTCGCTGATGCGCTCCAGGGTTTTGCTGACCGGATGCGCATTGGCCGGCAAAAGGCCGCGACCCGGCTGGGTGACATCGATGCGTTCGGAAGCCAGACGCCGATCCAGCGCGACCTGTTCCAGCTGCAGCTTACGCACGGCTATGGCCTCGGCCACGGTATCCTTGGCGCGGTTAATGGCCTCACCGGCCGACTTGCGTTCGTCCGGCGCCAGCGCACCGAGTTGCTTGAGCTGCAGGGTGATTTCACCCGACTTGCCGAGCAAGGCAACGCGCAATGCGTCCAACGCATCGAGGCTTCCGGCATCGGCGATCTGTTGCAGGGCCTTTGCGGTCAATTGATCGATTGTGCTCATCGGATTCCAGAGGGAATTTCAAATGAAAATGGGGAAGGACTTGCGCCCTTCCCCATTGTCGGTTTCAGCCCTGCTCGCGCAAAGCGTCAAGCGTGCAATCAGGCCGCGAGGGCGCTCTTGGCCTGCTCGGCGATTTTGGCGAAAGCGGCGGCATCATGGATCGCGATGTCGGCGAGTGCCTTGCGGTCCAGCTTGATGTTGGCTTTCAGCACGCCGTTCATGAAGCGGCTGTAGCTCAGACCGTTGATGCGGGCAGCCGCATTGATGCGGGTGATCCACAGGCTGCGGAACTGACGCTTACGCTGCTTACGGCCGATGTAGGCGTATTGGGCGGCTTTGGTGACGGCCTGCTTGGCGACGCGGAAGACTTTACGGCGTGCGCCGTAGTAGCCCTTGGCCAGCTTCAGGATTTTCTTGTGTCGGGCGTGTGCGGTAACACCACGTTTGATTCGTGCCATGGTTCAATCCTCCTTAGAGATAGGGCAGCATGCGGTCCAAACGGCCGGCGTCTTCGGCGCGGACGTGATTCGTCTGGCGCAGATTGCGTTTGCGTTTGGTCGCTTTCTTGGTGAGGATGTGGCTACGGTTGGCGTGGCCGCACTTGTATTTTCCGGATGCCGTCTTGCGGAAGCGCTTGGCGGCCGCCCGGTTGGTCTTGATTTTATTCTTGGCCATTGGGGGATGATCCTTTTCGGTGGTTAACTGACCAGGCGATGGCTTGCGCCATGCTTTCCGTCCTGCCTGTGTCGCGAGTGGACGCTTGCGCGTCCGAGGTCCAATTGCGCTGCCCGAAGGCTACGGCTGCGCGGCCGCTTGGCGAACCAAGAGCCGACCATTATGACCGGTTTTTCGGGTTCGGGCAAGCCAAATCGGACTAAAAATGAATGAAAACCGGCTGTTAGCCGGCAAGGAAAGGCGGCCGAAACCACCTGACGGCTTATTTTTTCTTGGGGGCGATCATCATGATCATCTGCCGGCCTTCCAGGCGCGGGCGCGACTCAATTATGGCTTCTTCAGCCAGATCGGTCTCGATGCGCTTGGCCATTTCGACACCCAGCTCCTGGTGCGACATTTCACGACCCTTGAAGCGGATGTTCACTTTGACCTTGTCGCCCTCTTCCAGGAAGCGGCGGACATTGCGCAGTTTGATGCTGTAATCGCCGACGTCGGTGGTGGGGCGGAATTTGACTTCCTTGATTTCGACCACTTTCTGCTTCTTCTTGGCGGCTGCGGCTTTCTTCTGCAACTCGAAGCGGTATTTGCCGTAATCCATGACGCGACAGACCGGTGGATCCTGGTTGGGCTGGATTTCAACCAGATCCATGCCGGATTCTTCGGCGAGCGCGAGGGCTTCGTCGCGGGTCAGGACACCGACCATCTCGCCGTCGGCGCCGATGACGCGAACGCGCGGGACGCGGATTTCCTGGTTCTTGCGGTTACCTTTTTCTGAAACTGGCGTATTGATTAGTCAATCCTCTTGGGGAAATGGGCCCGCAGCTCAGTGCTGTGGGGTTTCTGCTTGCAGGCGTTCAATAAAGGCGTCGAGACTCATGACCCCCAGATCCTCGCCCGAACGGGTCCGTACTGCAACCTGTCCGTTCTCTTTCTCGCGGTCACCGACCACCAGCAGATAGGGTACCCGTTGCAGGGTATGCTCGCGGATTTTATAGCCGATCTTCTCATTACGCAAATCCTTGGCGGCCCGGAAGCCCTTCTTGACCAAGGCCTGCTGCACGGAATCGACGAAATCGGCCTGGGCATCGGTGATGTTCATCACCACCGCCTGTACCGGTGCCAGCCAGGTCGGCAGGGCGCCGGCATGGCTTTCGATCAGGATACCGATGAATCGCTCCATGGAGCCGACGATGGCCCGGTGCAGCATGACCGGATGGCGCTTGCTGGAGCTTTCATCGATGTATTCCGCGCCGAGGCGCTCGGTCATCATGAAATCGACCTGCATGGTGCCGACCTGCCAGCCGCGGCCGATGGAATCGCGCATGTGGTATTCGATTTTGGGGCCGTAGAAGGCACCCTCGCCCGGCAACTCTTCCCATTGCACGCCACAGGCACCCAAAGCGGCGCGCAGGGCGTGCTCGGCTTTGTCCCAGGTGTCGTCGCTACCGAGACGCTTTTCAGGGCGCAGGGCGATTTTCAGGGAAATATCGGTAAAGCCGAAATCGGCATAGACCGCCATGGCCTGACGATGGAATGCGGTCACTTCCGATTCAATCTGGTTTTCGGTGCAGAAGATGTGGCCGTCGTCCTGGGTGAAGCTGCGCACGCGCATTATGCCGTGCAGCGCGCCGGATGGTTCGTTACGGTGACAGGAGCCGAATTCGCCATAGCGGATCGGCAGATCGCGATAGCTGTGCAGGCCGTGGTTGAAGATCTGCACATGCCCGGGGCAGTTCATCGGTTTGACCGCGTAGGTGCGCTTTTCCGATTCGGTGAAGAACATGTTTTCTTTGTAGTTGTCCCAGTGCCCGGACTTCTTCCACAGCGACACATCGAGAATCTGCGGACAACGCACTTCCTGATAGCCGGAGTCGCGGTA
>JBEAYK010000295.1:0-3416 GCA_041159305.1 Pseudomonadota bacterium | reverse complement strand
TCGCCTGCGCGGCGTGGATCGCGCTGATCCTCCTCGGGCTCGCGTGGGAACTCGTGCTCGCGCCGCTTCGCCCGGGGGGGTCGTGGCTCGTGCTCAAGGTCCTGCCGCTGCTGCTCCCCCTGCGCGGCCTGCTGCACGGCGCGGAACAGGGCACGGCCTTTGTTCATGGTTTCCTGCCACTCCATGGCCGGCTGCGAATCGTACACAATACCGGCACCGGCCTGCACATGCAGCATGCCGTCCATGATCACGGCGGTGCGGATGGCGATGGCGGTGTCGGTATCACCCCACCAGTTGATGTAGCCGACCGCGCCCGAGTAGATATGGCGCTTGTGCGGTTCCAGCTCCTGGATGATTTCCAGCGCACGGATTTTCGGCGCGCCGCTGACCGTTCCGGCCGGGAAAGTGGCGCGGAAGATGTCGGCAAAGCCGAGTCCGTCCTTCAAATGGCCCTGCACTTCCGAAACGATATGCATCACATGCGAATAACGCTCGATCACGAAACGCTGCGGCACGGTTACCGAATTCGGTTCGGCAACACGGCCGACATCGTTACGACCCAGATCGATCAGCATCAGGTGCTCGGCGCATTCCTTGGCATCATTGAGCAGCTCCGTTTCCAGCGCAGCATCGTGTTCGGCATCGGCTCCGCGCGGACGGGTGCCGGCAATCGGGCGCACGGTGACCCGACCGTTCTTGGCACGCACCAGGATTTCCGGCGAGGAACCGACCACCTGATAGCCGCCGAAATCCAGGAAGTACATGTACGGCGAGGGGTTCAATGCCCGCAATGCGCGGTAGACATCGACCGGTCGCGCTTTGAACGGAATGCTCATGCGCTGGCTCAGCACCACCTGGAAAGCGTCCCCGGCCCGGATATAATCCTTGGCCTTGGCCACGGCGGCGGTGAATTCGGGTTCGGAGAAGCCGGATACGAAATCGGACTCATCCAGCAATGACGGATGCAGCACATCCGGGTAACTGCGGCCGGAATGGCGTAGGCGATACACCAATTCATCCAGCCGGCGCTGGGCTTTGGCGAAGACCTGCGGCTCGGATGGATCGGCATGCACGATCAGGTATAGCCGGCCTTTCAGATTGTCAAAGACCGCAACTTCTTCGCTGAGCAGCAACAATGCATCCGGCACCGGTAACGCATCGGGCTTGTGCGAGGCCGCCAGTTTCGGCTCGATCCAGGCAATGGTTTCGAAACCGAAGTAACCGACCAGTCCGCCGGAAAAATCCGGCAGCTGCGGCAGTTTCGGAACGCGGTAGCGCTCACGCAATTCATCCACTTTCGCCAGTGGATCGACCAGGGTCTCGGACGCGATGGTCACGCCGCAATCCTGCTCTTCGAACCGGTGGCCGCGGAACACGAAGCTGCGCCGCGCGGGTAGTCCGATGATGGAATAGCGGCCCCAGGTTTCACCGCCTTCGACCGATTCGAACAGATAGGTGTTCGGGCCGTCGGCCAATTTGAGATAAACCGACAGCGGGGGGAATGCGGTTGTAACCCGCGGATACGGCTTGATCGAACTCGGCTTGATCGGTCATAGGGATTTGGCAATCTCGTCGCGCATGCGCCGGATGGTGTCGGCATAATCACCGGCCCCGAAAATGGCGGATCCGGCCACGAAGGCATCGGCACCGGCTTCAGCCACGGCTCCGATATTGTCGATCTTGATGCCACCGTCCACTTCCAGTCGGATCAGACGGCCGGTTTCGCGGATGCGTTCGCGCACCAGACGGATTTTTTCAAGCGCCTGCGGAATAAAGCTCTGACCGCCGAAGCCGGGATTGACCGACATGATCAAGACCAGATCGAGCTTGTCGAGCACGTGGTCGAGCACGTTCAGCGGCGTGGCCGGATTCAGTACCAGACCGGCCTGGCAGCCGCTGTCGTGGATCAGGCCGATGGTGCGATCGACATGCTCGGAGGCTTCGGGGTGAAAACTGATCAGACTGGCACCGGCCTTGGCGAAGTCGGGAATGATGCGGTCGACCGGCTTGACCATCAGATGCACATCGATCGGCGCGGTCACGCCGTGTTTGCGCAGGGCTTCACAGACCAGCGGACCGATGGTGAGGTTCGGCACGTAATGGTTGTCCATCACGTCGAAATGCACCCAGTCGGCGCCGGCGGCGAGCACGGCATCGACTTCCTCGCCGAGCTTGGCGAAATTGGCGGACAGGATGGACGGGGCGATGATCGGTTTCATGACGGGCCTCAGAGGTGTTGCCGGCGTTTACGGATTTCTTCATAAGCCGCGTTGATGTCGCGTGCGCGGCGTTCGGCCAGCTCCTTGATTTCGGGAGCGGCATTGGCGACTTTATCGGGATGGTATTCGGACATCCGGCGCCGGTAGGCGGCATCGATGGCCTCCATGTCGGCGCTTTCATCGACATCGAGCACCGCATACGGATTCTCGGCGTTACCGGGTGGCGGAACATCCGACGTGCGTTTGCCGGAAAATGCGCCCTTGTCATACAAGTGACCGATGACGATTCCGATGATGATAAACACCGGTCGGCGCAGCAACAGGCCGATCAGGCCACCGATGATCTTGCCTTTCCATTTTGACCATGCATTCATTTGCGGCATCCAGGTTGGTTGGCATACCAGGCGGCCAGACTGAAAATGTCTTTCGGCTGCAGTGTATTGGCGATGCTGTTCATTACCGGGTGTTTGCGGCTGCCGCTGCGGTACGCGTTCAGCGCCGTGACCAGGTAGGCTTCATGCTGGCAGCGCAGGATGGGATTGGCCGCAATCCGGCTTTGG
The DNA here is from genome assembly GCA_041159305.1 of Pseudomonadota bacterium. Lineage (GTDB taxonomy): Bacteria > Pseudomonadota > Gammaproteobacteria > Xanthomonadales > Xanthomonadaceae > Arenimonas. Next base: position 637 of record JBEAYK010000295.1, on the reverse strand, counting down.
CCGTCGGCGCCATGACAGGCGGTGCACTGGCCGGATTTCGGCGGGGCCTTGCTTTGGCCGGCCGCCCATGGGCTGAATGCGAGCAGGAGTAGGAAAAGGACGCGGGACATGCCGGTATTCTAGCAGTCGGCACGCCCGCTTAGCGGTACAATAATGAAAGTCCGCGTTCATTCCAAGGTACCCCGTGGCCACCACCCTGCACACCTCCGATCTCGACCTGCCCCTGCTGCACCGCGGCAAGGTCCGTGACGTCTATGGCCTGCCCGGCAACCGCCTGCTGATGGTCGCCTCCGACCGTTTATCCGCCTTTGATGTGGTTCTGCCAGACGCCTCCGACCGTTTATCCGCCTTTGATGTGGTTCTGCCAGACCCGATTCCCGGCAAAGGCGAAATGCTCTGCCAGATTTCCAACTTCTGGTTCGGCAAGACCGCGCACCTGTGCCCCAACCACTTGACCCACGAACCGGTGGCCTCGGTATTGCCGGCGGGCGTGGAAGCTGCGCTATACACCAAGCGCTCGGTGGTCGCCAAGAAGTTGAAAGCCCTGCCGGTGGAAGCCATCGCCCGCGGCTATATCATCGGTTCGGGCTGGAAGGACTACCAGGCCAATGGCGCCATCTGCGGCATCCGCCTTCCG
>JBEAYK010000294.1:1692-2729 GCA_041159305.1 Pseudomonadota bacterium | reverse complement strand
CAGTGATTTCATCGTAGGCATCGATGAAGAAATTGGGATTTGCTGCGGTGGGAGAACCACCACAGGCAGTACCACCATTGTTCAAGGCGCAAGACGAGTAGTCGCGCTGACCTTGATAGAGGGCATTGTTCTTGCGCCAGGTCAGCCAGGCGGTGGCATGGCCCTTGCCATCAGCGAATGAACTACCGAACACCAGGTCGATGTTCTGGGATTCGCCGTCCAGACCGGAGTTGCCAGTCGGATAATCGAAGCCGCGGAGGTCTTGCTTGCCTTGCAGGTACTCGTTGTCGTTGTTGTGCTGGTAGGCTGAATAGCCAGCGTTTAAGCTTATGCCATCAAACTCATCATCAAGCACGAAGTTGACCACGCCGGCAACGGCGTCGGCGCCGTAAACGGCAGATGCGCCACCGGTCAGCAGATCAACTCGCTGAATCAGGGCAGCTGGGATAATGCTAAGATCCGGAGCGATACCAGTGCCGGGCTGAATGCGACGACCGTTAATCAGTGTCAGCGTGCGATTTGTGCCAAGGCCACGCAAGTCAGCGGACGGATAGCCTAGTGCGCCGTTGTTAGCGAATGAGTCAAAGTAAGGTGACATCTGCGGATATTGATTGACAAGATCATCTACGCGTGTGGCACCACTAACTTTGAATTCTTCCTTACCAATTTCAGCTACCGGACTGGAAGCAGTGACGGTTTGGCTTTTGATACGGGTACCAGTAACGGTGACGCTATCAATTTTCTCCGCCTCGGTTGCATCTTGTGCAAAGACCGAGCCGGCAAAACCGGTGGTCCCCAGCACCAGGGCGACGGAAATGGCATTCCGAAGCTGATTTCGTTTCATGGGTTTCATTGCTCTCTCCTAATTAAATTGACTAAGGATTCGTGTAACGACTAGTCCTTGGTTAATGACTACCATGCGCGCTATTTCCCAACGGAAATAAGGCTTGGTAAAGGTATCCTAGCAGAAGTTACGCAATTATTAAACTGTCGTTAAGGTCGCTGTTCTGCGTAATGCTCTTTACTTCGTTAACTTA
>JBEAYK010000294.1:0-1667 GCA_041159305.1 Pseudomonadota bacterium | reverse complement strand
ATATATAGTTTTAATACATAAAGTCGTTTAGCCCATAATTAGCGATGGCCTGATTATGATTATTAATAAATATCAATAAATACAACAAGTTGCTTACAAATCGATTTCCACGCGCACATACGGTCGCACGCCGTCGATACGCTGGTCGGTAATAGGGGCGCTGGCGGTGTTGTCCATGTTCAATGAGCTGCGGCCCTGACTGAGCAGGCTTTCGGCACCCACCGAGACTTTACCTTTCCAAGGCGTCTTCCAGCTGACGCCGGCACCGATGGATTGCAGATTATCCTGGCCGGGAATCTGCACCACGTTGCCGACCACTTCGCCGGACAAGGACTTCTGGCGCTCGGGAATTTCGAAGGTCTTGCGGTCCCATTCCGTCGGCACGCCGTTTGGAAACTGCGATGCCGGAATCAGTTTGGCGCGGGTCAGTTCGCCGTTGATCGATACCCAGCCTTGATTGGTTTTGGTCGGCGACAGATTGAGGGATTTGCCGCTGGCGGCGGGCAAATCGAATTCGGTGGTCATGAAGCGCCGCTGGGTGGACGACAGTCCGGGCAGTCCTAAATCACCGCCGTTGTTCTTGCGCTGCAGCATGGCCTTGGTTTCCAAGCCTGGACTGTTGATGGCGGGATAGCGCGCCGATTTCTTGCCGATCTGGCAGGAATCGAGTAGGCTGAGTTGGCTGAAGCTGCTGGTTTGACCTGCACAGTAAATGGCCATGCCAGTGTCGAAATTGATGCCATCAACGCCCACAAGCGATCCGAGTGGATTGCCTGTGCGGGCAGAACGGACCCAGGCCCGGTTTTTTTTCTGGGGATCGTCTTCGAGTACCAACAGGCCTTCAATCTGACCGCTGTGCACGTTCCAGACCGGAATCACGGTCGGTGTGGTGTTGGGTTTCAACAATTGCCGTGTCGATTCCTGGCCAAGCGCCACCGTGCCGAACAACAGCGTGGCGGTCAACAGGGCGAGCGGGGTGCGCTTCATCAAGGCCATTGTAGTCTCCTTGGCCTTGGACGGCAAAACCGGCAGGAAGTTCACCGGAATTGCCGAAGCCGTTCAGTGCAGGCGGTCGCTGGGCGCTGGGGCGGTTTTCGGCCAGAACAGCGACAGACCTTGCTCGGCGTTGAAGTGGTAGGCCTGCCCACAGAAATCGCAGTGCACACTGATGTCGCCGGTGTCGGCCAGCGTGGCCTCGATTTCCTCCCGGCCAAGACTGATCAGCGCGTTTTCCACCCGCTCGCGGTTGCAGGAGCAGGCAAAGGACAGCGGCTTGGTTTCCAGCACCCGCACCGATTCCTCATGGAAGAGGCGATAGAGGATGTCTTCCGGGGCCAGATCGAACAGCTCTTCGGGACGCAGGGTATCAAAGAGCATCTGCGCCCGCCGCCAGTCTTCCGGGTCGCAATGCTGTTCGGGTAATTGTTGGATGAGGAGGCCGGCGGCTTGGCCGTCACGGCTGAACAGAAGAATACGGGTCGGCAGCTGTTCAGACTGCCGGAAATAGTCCTCGAAGGCTTCGCTCAGGCTATCTGCCTGCAGACCGACCATGCCCTGATAACGTTGCGGTTCACGGCTTTTGACCGCTTCGTTTTCGATGGTGATGGCCAACATGGCCTTGTCACCGAAGTCGGACGGCTGCAGGGACTCGGGCACCGGTTCATCGA
>JBEAYK010000003.1:0-22396 GCA_041159305.1 Pseudomonadota bacterium | reverse complement strand
GGGGCGGGCTTATTGGCGGCCGGCTTTTTGACGGGCGCCTTGGCCTTGGCAACGGGTTTTTTGGCTATCGGCTTCTTGGCCGGCTTAACCGGCTTTTTGGCAGACGCCTTGGCTTTGCTAACGGGCTTTTTGGCTATCGGCTTCTTGACCGGCTTTTTGACGGGCGCCTTGGCTTTGGCAACGGGTTTTTTGGCGACCGGCTTCTTAGCTGCCGGCTTCTTGGCTGGCTTTGCCGATTTTTTGGCTGGCGTCTTGGCTTTGGCAACGGGTTTTTTGGCTGTAGCGGGCTTGGCTGCGGCTTTTTTTACCGTCTTCTTCGCAGGCTTTGCGGCTTTGGCAACCGGCTTGCGAGCAACCGGTTTTTTACCGGGTTTTACCTTTTTTTTGCTAGCCACGTGGGGAGTTCCTCATTGGTTTAGGCTCAGGACATCTTTTATAGCCTACACTATAGACCTTCGCAAGATGTTGCGGTGATATTTTATGCTGAAAACGCTGGCCCTGTGGCTACTACGCGGTTACCAGGTGATGATCAGCCCTCTGCTGGGCCAAACCTGCCGTTTCAGCCCATCCTGCTCGAATTATTCCATGCAGGCCATTGAACGCTTCGGATTTTTCAAGGGCGTCTATCTGACCGCCGCCCGACTCCTGCGCTGCCATCCCTTCCATCCCGGCGGTTACGACCCCGTGCCGGAAAAATGCAGCCGCCACTCCCACTCCTGAACCCATGGAAGCAGCATGACCGATACCCTGACCCTGATTCGCCCGGATGACTGGCATATCCATTTCCGGGATGGCGCCGCCATGCATAGCGTTATTGCGGATACGGCCCGTGTTTTCGGCCGCGCCATCGTGATGCCGAACCTGAAACCACCGGTAGTTACTGTGGCAGACGCTGAGGCCTATCGGCAACGGCTGACCGATGCGACGGCCGGCAGTCGCTTCCAGCCCCTGATGACCCTGTACCTCACGGACAATACCCGCGCCGATGAAATACTGCGCGCGAAAGCCAGCGGCTTCGTGCATGCCGTGAAATACTACCCTGCCGGCGCCACCACCAATTCCGACTCCGGCGTGACCGACCTGGCCAAGGCCGCAGAGGCGATCGCAGCGATGGAAGCCTGTGGCATGCCGCTGCTATTGCACGGGGAAGTCACTCACTCCGAAGTCGATATATTCGACCGGGAAGCGGTGTTCATCGAACAGCATTTGGTGCCACTGTTGCGCGACTACCCGCGGCTGAAAGTGGTCCTGGAACACATCACCACGCGCCAGGCAGCCGAATTCGTGGCAGCAGCTCCCGCCAATGTCGCGGCCACCATTACCGCGCACCATCTGCTGTACAACCGCAACGCAATGTTTCAAGGCGGCATCCGGCCGCACATGTATTGCCTGCCGGTGCTCAAGCGTGAACCGCACCGGTTGGCGCTGGTGTCGGCCGCGGTTTCGGGCAGTCCGAAGTTCTTCCTGGGTACCGACAGCGCACCGCATGCCACCGGCACCAAAGAATCGTCCTGCGGTTGCGCCGGAATCTATACCGCACACGCGGCCATCGAGCTGTATGCGGAAGCCTTCGAGGACGCCGGTGCACTGGACCGGCTGGAAGCATTTGCCAGCATTCATGGCGCCGACTTCTACGGGCTGCCGCGCAACACCGACACCATCACGCTCAGGCGCGAAGCATGGACGGTTCCGCAGCAGCTGCCCATGGGCGATGCCATGTTGACGCCGCTGCGGGCGGGCGAAAGTCTGCGCTGGAAAGTCGTTTAAACCCGATCAACGGAACTGGCGTACGGCCCGCCATGCGTCCCAGGTGTACGCCGGTGTCAATGACGGCGATTTTCCGGAACGCAGGGTGCGCAGCCGACGGCGTATGAAACGCCGCTGCGCTTCCCGGTAAGGATTTCCGGCATGGCATTCCGGCAATAGCGTCAGCAATTCCGTGAGCCAATCATCCCGCAATGCATCGGTGGGGGCGTCGAGCGCCTGATGCCGCGCAAGCAGATGCATCGGTACCATGGCACGATCGAAAGCCTGAAAACCGCCGGGCAGCCGCATCAGCAACAGCTGGATGTTGATGACGGCAGCATCGGTTTCGGATGTCCCGCCGAAAAGCGCCGATTCACACGCAGCCACCGCTTCCGAAAACGGCTGCAGTTGCTGCATCAGCTGCTGACTTGCGCCTGATCGCAGCGGAACCTGCGTCGCCAAGGCCAGCATCGGTTCGGCAATGCCTGCGAAAGGCGCGGCGTGTTCCTGAAGCGACATCGTCAGCGGATGACGCGCCTGCCCGTGGGACATCCGCTGCAGTTCATCCGCCCACCACAGGGATTTCGGGCCGCGCACAGCCTCCTGTTCAAGGGCGAACACAGATTCCTGAAGCTCACAGAACAAGGCACTCCAAGCTGCGGCCTGCGGCCGTTGGTCAGTGGGCAGAAATGTCTGCAACAGCATCTGCTCCGGCCACATGGCCTGCCATTTACCGGTGAAGCTGCGCAGGGACTCGGAATCGGACATCAGCGGCTGCGCAGCAATCCACGGCTGATCAAATCCAGCGGCAGTTCTGCCAGTTCATCGGCCTGCCAGCGCTCCGGATCGTCGTCATCGGGACGGTAGCCCCACAGGGCACCGATGGAGCGCATACCGGCGGCATTGGCGGCCTGAACGTCACGCTCGTCATCGCCGACATACACCACCTGCTCCGGCTTTACCCCGAGCACCGCACAGGCGTGCAGCAGTTGATCCGGATCGGGCTTCTTACGTGGCAGACTATCGCCGCCGAGCAGGATCGCGCTGCGCTGTGACCAGCCGAGTTTTTCAACCAGGGGTTGCGCCAGATAAAACGGTTTATTGGTAACGATACCCCAACGCGAAGATTGCGCTTCAATCTGCGACAGCACTTCGGCGACGCCATCGAACAGGCGACTGTGTGCGGCGAGCGCGCTTTCGTAGTGCGCGAGGAATTCCGGCAGCAGCGCCTCGCGCTGCTGCTCGTCGGCACGGGCAAAACTGCGTTTCAGCATGGCACGGGCGCCTTTGGAAACCACCGGCCGGAACACCGCAAAATCGACCGACGGTTCGCCTTTTTCCGCCAACAGCATCTCCATGGCCGCATACAGGTCGCGGGCGCTGTCCAGCAGCGTGCCGTCCAGGTCGAACAATACAAGCGGTGCAATCATCTCAGACATCGGGCTTGCGTGCCGTCATCAGGTAATTGACGGAGGTATTGCTTCCGACACTGGCCGTTCGGGTCAGCGGATTGTAGTGCAGGCCGCTGACGTCTTCGAGCTGGAATCCGCTCTGACGCAGGGCTGCCGCCAATTCAGAGGGCTTGATGAAACTGCGGTAATCGTGGGTACCTTTCGGAAGCAGCCTCGCCACGTATTCAGCGCCGACCACGGCCAGCGCGAACGCGGCCGGCGTGCGGTTTATGGTGGACAGAAACAGGCGACCGCCCGGCTTCAGGACATCGAAACAGGCCTGAACGATTGCCTGCGGATCGGGAACGTGTTCGAGCATCTCCATGCAGGTCACCACATCGAAGGTCGCCGGCTGCTCGGCGGCAATGGCTTCGGCAGAGATCACGCGGTAGTCGGCCTGCAGGCCCGACTCAAGCAGATGCAAGCGGGCGATGTCGATCAGCTGCTCGGACAGATCGATACCGGTCGCCAGCGCACCTTCGGCTGCCATGGCTTCGGTCAGCAATCCGCCACCGCAGCCAACATCAAGCACGCGCTGCTGCATCAGGGGCTGAACCCCCCGAACGTAGGCGAGACGGACCGGGTTGAGTTCATGCAGCGGCCGTTGCGGACCATTGGCATCCCACCAGCGGCTGGCAAGTGCGCCGAATTTTTCGATTTCATGGGGATTGACATTGCCGTTCATGTGCGTGGAATCTCCCGGATGGTTTGTTGCCAACGGCGGGTACCGGCCAGCAGGCGCTCAAGATCGATATCCTGTAATTCGCGTTTCAGCATCTTGGCACGGCCGGCGATCCAGACATCACTGACCCAATGCCGTGCTCCGGCATAGACCAACTGGGAAACCACATCGTAAAGCGGAGCGGCTTCGAGCCGGTCGAGATCGATGGCGATGATGTCGGCCTGTTTACCCGGTTCCAGCGAACCGATGGACTGCTCGAGCCCCATCGCGCGTGCGCCGGCAAAAGTGGCGGCATGCAGGGCCTCGCCGGCCTTGAATACGGTGGCATCGCCGGCAACCGCTTTGGCCAGCAGCGCAGCGGTACGCAGTTCATCGAACATGTCCAAATCGTTATTGCTGGCACAGCCATCGGTACCGATGGCCAGATTGACGCCGGCGGCCTGTAATGCACCGACCGGACAGAAGCCCGAAGCAAGTTTGAGGTTCGATTGCGGACAGTGCACCACCGATACGCCGCGGGTGGCACACAAAGCGATTTCTTCGGACGTCAGCTGGGTCATGTGCACGGCGGTCAGGCGCGCGCCAAGGGGCGCTGGCCGTATTGACGGATGGAATCGGTGATTTCCTGGGCGGTTTCATGGATGTGGCAATGCACCGGCAGATCCAGCTGTTCGGCATAACGGCGGATCCGTTCGAAGCTGGCATCGCACACGGTATAGGGTGCATGCGGGGTCATGCTGAAGCTGAGCAAGGGATGTGAACGGTACTGGTCATGCACGGCCAGACCCTTGTCGAAATACTCGTCCTGGCTGGACGCCCAGGCCGAGGGAAAATCGATGACCGGAATGCTGATGGCGGCACGGAAACCCAGGCGGTCGTAGGTGCGCGCCTGGGCATCGGGAAAGAAGTAGTTTTCGTTGCAGCAGGTGGTGCCGCCACGGATCATCTCGGCGACGGCCAATTCGATGCCGTCAGCGATGAAATCCGGCGTCATCACCGCGCGCTCTATCGGCCAGATGTGCTCGTTGAGCCAGGGCATCAGCGCCAGATCATCGGCCACGCCGCGCATCAGGCTCATCGGATTGTGGGTATGGGCATTGATCAGGCCTGGCATCAGCACCGAGCCGGGACGCATCAATTTCAATTGTTCACGTGACACCAGTTTCGGTGCGGCCGCACCGGGAATCAATACGGCGCCGATGACCAGATCGGTATCCGGCAGACGTTCTTCGATGGCGTCATGGGTCGAATAGATGGTGGTGATGCGGTCGCCATACAGTTCGTCCAAATATTTCAGACGGTCCAAGGAACGGTCGAGAATGGTGACGTGCGCGCCCATGCCCATGGCCATGCGCGCGGCGTTGATGCCGACCACGCCGCCGCCGATGACCAGCACTTCCGCCGGCTTCACGCCCGGTACGCCGCCGAGCAGTACGCCGGAGCCGCCCTGGGCTTTTTCCAGCGCATGTGCGCCAGCCTGGATCGACATGCGGCCGGCCACCTCGGACATCGGTGCCAGCAGCGGCAGGCCACCCTTGCGGTCAGTCACGGTTTCATAGGCGATGGCGGTACAGCCGGAAGCAACCAGGGCCTTGGTCTGTTCCGGATCGGGGGCCAGATGCAGGTAGGTGTAGAGAATCTGACCCGGGCGCAACATCGCGCATTCCACTGGCTGCGGTTCTTTGACCTTGATGATCATCTCGGCGCGTTTGAAGATTTCCTCGGCGCTATCGACGATTTCCGCACCGGCTTTTTCGTACTGTTCATTGGTCAGTCCGATGGACTTGCCGCCGTCGCGCTGAACCATGACCTTGTGGCCGTTGGCAATCAGTTCGCGGGCGCCGGACGGGGTCAGGCCGATGCGGTATTCGTGGTTTTTGATTTCTTTCGGGACGCCGATAAGCATGGGGAACTCCGGGTTACTTGAAGTGGGGTGATTTTTTAAGCGGTTTCGCGGATCGCGTCGGCGATTTTCGAGAACAGGGTGTCGATGTGCTCTTTTTCCAGAATCAGCGGCGGTGACAGGGCGATGACGTCACCGGTGACGCGGATCAGCACGTCTTTTTCGTGGAAGCATTTGGTGAACACCTCATAAGCACGGGTGCCTGGCTTGCCTTCGCGCGGAGCGAGCTCGATGGCGCCGATCAGGCCGAAGTTGCGGATGTCGATGACATTCGGCAGGCCCTTGAGCTGGTGGATGGCATCCTCCCAGTACTGTTCCAGGCTGATGGCTTTTTCGAACAGGTTTTCCTCGGCGTAGATGTCCAGCGTGGCAAGGGCGGCGGCGCAGGCCAGCGGGTGGCCGGAATAGGTGTAGCCATGGAACAGGTCAATCATGTTCTCCGGCCCAGTCATGAAGGCCTCATGGACCTTGTCGGCGATGAACACGGCGCCCATGGGCACGCAGCCGTTGCTCAGGCCTTTGGCGGTAGTGATCAGGTCGGGAGTGACATCGAAGCGTTGTGCGGCGAAGGCTTTGCCGACGCGACCATATCCGGTAATAACCTCGTCAAATATCAATAATATTCCATACTTATCGCATATTTCTCGAATTCGCTTCAAGTATCCATCCGGCGGTATGATGACGCCCGCAGAGCCGGCGATCGGCTCGATGATGACCGCAGCAATGGTGCTGGCATCATGCAATCCGACCAAGCGCTCGAGGTCCTCGGCCAGCTCCAGGCCGTGCTGGGGCAGCCCACGGTTGAACGCGTTCCGGCCGATGTCCAAGGTATGGCGCAGGTGGTCAACGCCGGACAATCCATTGCCATACCATTTGCGGTTGTTCGGGAGGCCGCCAACCGATATCCCGCCGAATCCGACCCCGTGGTAGCCTTTTTCGCGGCCGATCAAGCGGGTGCGCTGACCCTCGCCACGGGCGCGATGATAGGCCAGAGCGATCTTCAGGGCTGTGTCTACCGATTCCGAACCGGAGTTGGTAAAAAACACATGGTTCAGGGTGTCGGGGGCGATGGCGGCAAGGCGCTCAGCCAGGATGAAGGGCAACGGGTGGCCCATTTGGAAGGTCGGTGCGAAATCCAGCGTCGCAATCTGCTGCTGCACGGCATCAATGATGCGCTGACGGCCATGGCCGGCGTTACAGCACCAGAGACCGCCAGTGCCATCGAGAATCTGACGGCCATCAGTGCTTTGGTAGTACATGCCTTCGGCGCTGGCCAGAAGCCGGGGTTGATGTTTGAATTGACGGTTGGCCGAGAAGGGCATCCAGAACGCGTCCATCTGCTCGGGAGCTTGCGTTGCCTGACTCTTATAATGTTGATGATAGGAGGTTATATCGTTCATGGCGGTCACGATTTTGGCTGTTGAGCGATACTATACAGTGTTGAATAAATTTTACAATCCCCCGTTTTGTAAATTATCTTTACATAAAGATTGACCTTAAATGCGGAAAGTGTTAAATATTCAACATCACAATTGACACCCAAGCAGACCCCATGGATATCGGTTTACGCCTTCAGGAAGTCCGGAACAAGAAGGGATTGAGCCAGCGTGAGCTGGCCAAACGGGTCGGCGTCACCAACAGCACCATCTCCTTGATTGAACAGAATAAAGTCAGTCCGTCCATCAGTTCCCTGAAGAAGGTCTTGGACGGCATTCCGATTTCTTTGGCCGATTTTTTTACCGTCGATCTCGGACATGATGCCGATGACTCTCCGTTTTACGGCAGAGAAGAACAGATCGATGTGGGTAACGGCGATATCCATTACTATCTGGTCGGTCAGAACAAGCCCCAGCGTCAGATGTGCATTCTGCGCGAGGTCATGCCGGCCGGCTCGGACACCGGCAAGGAAATGTTGCTGCACGAAGGCGAGGAGGGTGGCGTCATCATCCAGGGCGAAATCGAGCTGACCGTGGGCGACCAGATCCGCGTGCTTGGCCCGGGCGACGCCTATTATTTCGAGAGCAAAACACCACACCGCTTCCGCAATGTCGGCAAGCAGGATGCCATTCTGGTCAGCGCGAATACGCCGGCCACTTTCTAATTCACGAGAAACGAGAACGTTCCATGTCTAAAAAACTCACCCGCGCTGAGTGGGAAGCCAAAGCTGCAGCCCTCACCATCCGAACCCAGGCATTCATTGACGGCGCCTATGTCGATGCCGCTTCCGGTAAAACCTTCGGCTGCGTCAGCCCGATGGACGGCCAGTGCCGCGCACAGATTGCTGAATGCGAAGCCGAGGACATCAACCGCGCGGTCAGCGCTTCCCGTCGCGCCTTCGAGGCCGGTGTGTGGTCGGAAGCGTCCCCGGTACACCGCAAGAAAACCCTGCAGAAGTTCGCACTGCTTCTGGAAAAACATGCCGAAGAGTTGGCGTTGCTGGAATCCATTGATATGGGCAAGCCGGTCGCCGACGCGCTGGCTATCGACGTTGCTGCCAGCGTTCGTTGTCTGACTTGGACCGCTGAGGCGATCGACAAGGTGTACGGCGAAATCGCCCCGACACCGCAGCATGAGTTGGGTTTGATTACCCGCGAGCCGCTCGGCGTCGTCGGTGCCATTGTGCCTTGGAACTTCCCTTTGCTGATGGCGAGCTGGAAATTCGCTCCGGCCTTGGCCATGGGCAATTCGGTCATTCTCAAGCCTTCGGAAAAGTCGCCGCTATCGGCTATCCGTATAGCCGAACTCGCCATCGAGGCCGGTATTCCTCCGGGCGTATTCAACGTCCTGCCGGGCTTCGGCAAAGGTGCCGGCGAGCCGCTGGCACTGCATATGGATGTCGATGGACTGGTGTTCACCGGGTCGACCGGCGTCGGCAAGCATTTGCTGCAATGTGCCGGCCAATCCAATATGAAGCGTGCCTATATGGAATGCGGCGGCAAGAGCCCGAATGTGGTGTTTGCCGACGCTCCGGATCTGCAGGCGGCTGCAGAAGCCGCCGCCATCGGTATTTTCTTCAATCAGGGCGAAGTCTGCACGGCGGCATCGCGTCTGTTGGTCGAGCGCTCGATCAAGGACGATTTCGTCAAGATGGTGGTCGAAGCCGGCAAGCAGCTTTATCCGAAACATCCGTTCGAGCCCGGCGCGCCGATGGGCGCCATCGTCGATGAAGGCCAGATGCAGCGTGTGTTGTCTTACATTGAAAAAGGCAAGGCCGAGGGCGCCCGTCTGGCCCTGGGCGGCGAACGTGTGATGACTGAAACCGGCGGCTATTACGTCGCGCCGACGGTATTCGATGATGTCGCGCATGAGATGACGATTTCGAAAGAAGAAATCTTCGGGCCGGTGTTATCGGTCATCGCCTTCGATGATGAAAAAGAAGCCATCCGCATCGCCAACGATACCGATTTCGGTCTGGCTGCCGGCGTCTGGACGTCCAATCTCAGCCGTGGCCATCGCGTGGCCAAGAAACTGCGTGCCGGCAGTGTCTGGGTCAATTACTGGGACGGCGGTGACATGACCGCACCCTTCGGCGGCTTCAAACAGTCCGGCAATGGCCGCGACAAATCCCTGCATGCCTTCGAGAAATACACCGAACTCAAGGCCACCTGGATCAATCTGAAATCCTGATGGGCGCGCCAGTAAAATTGCTGATTCACGGGGCTTCCGGACGGATGGGGCAGGCATTGATCCGCCTGGCGCAGGCCAATCCTTTGCTGAAGGTGGTTGCCATGACCGGGCGAAGTAGTTTTCCAGCTCTGGACGAAGTACCCGAATTCGATGTTGCCGTCGATTTCAGTTCACCGGAAGGCTTCGATGCGGTTCTTGCGCTGTGCTTGCAGCGCGGCAAGCCCTTGGTCAGCGGTACCACTGGCCTCAGTACGGCCCAATTCCAAGCTCTGAAACAGGCCGGCGAACGCATTCCTGCGCTCTGGGCGTCCAATTATTCATTGGGCGTGGCGGTATTGAACCGGCTCGTCGCGCAAGCCGGGCAATGGCTCAAACATTGGCAACTCGACATTCTGGAAAGCCATCACATCCACAAGAAAGACGCCCCATCCGGGACGGCGTTGAGCTTGGGCGAAACCGCCCAAGCCGCGACTGGAACCGAACCGGTCTATCACTCCCTGCGTTGCGGCGATGTTGTCGGCGAGCACACGGTGCAGTTCACCGGGCAGGGTGAACGCATCGAGTTGGTGCACCGTGCCACGAATCGCGACATCTTCGCCCAAGGCGCCTTGTTCGCGGCCGAGAAAATCCACGGAAAACTGAACGGCCACTACCGGTTTGATGACCTGCTCTGACCGAAAAAAAGCCGCTGATTCGGTGCGTTACTTGGTATAATTGCTTGCCGTGCGGGAGAGATTGGATTCCCAGCGCCGAAGGAGCAACCGCCCCGGAAACTCTCAGGCAAAAGAACCGCCGGTGAACACACTCTGAAAAACGGCGCGGCCGATGCCGGCGCCTGCCGACGGGATAACACTCTCAGGCAAACAGACAGAGGGGGCGCCGATGCCGGACAGGCTGATGTCCGGTTTCCGATGCGCGCCCACTCAGAGAGCTGTCATGACCGAACCTACCGCTTTGCCGCTTCCGCACGTTGCCCGTGATTTCGCTGCCCGTCACATCGGCCCATCCCCGCAGGAAGTCCAGCAGATGCTGGAGGCCGTCGGTGTCGACAGCATGGAAACCCTGATTGCGGAAACCCTGCCGGAGTCCATCCGGATTCTCAAACCGCTGAGCAGCATGGGGCGCGCACTCTCCGAAGTTGAAGCCCTGGCCCGTCTGCGCGAGCTGGCTTCGAAAAACACGGTATTCACTTCGCTGATCGGGCAGGGCTACTCCGGCACGCTGACACCGCTGGTGATTTTGCGCAATATCCTTGAAAACCCGGCGTGGTACACGGCCTATACGCCCTATCAACCCGAGATTTCCCAGGGCCGGCTTGAGGCGCTGTTGAACTTCCAGACCATGGTCTGCGAACTGACCGGTCTGGATGTGGCCAACGCCTCGCTGCTGGATGAGGGGACGGCAGCAGCCGAAGCCATGGCGGTGGCCGAGCGCGTTTCGAAAGCCAAAACCCGTAAATTCTTTGTTGATGAAAACTGCCACCCGCAGACCATCGCCGTGTTGCGTACACGTGCCGAACCGCTCGGCTGGACATTGGTCATCGGCAATCCGGACACCGATCTGGAGGCTTCCGACGTGTTCGGCGCCATTTTCCAGTATCCAGGAACCGACGGCGAAATCCGTGACTTCCGCCCCGCCATCGCTCGTTTGAAAGCTGCCGGAGCGCTCAGCATCATGGCCGCCGATCCGCTGGCACTGGCCGTTCTCACATCCCCTGGCGAACTCGGGGCCGACATGGCCATCGGATCGACCCAACGTTTCGGTGTACCGATGGGCTACGGCGGCCCACATGCCGCTTATATGGCCGTCCGCGACGCCTATAAACGTTCCATACCGGGCCGATTGATTGGGGTATCCATCGATTCCCGCGGTCAGCCGGCCTACCGTTTGACCCTGCAGACACGCGAGCAGCACATCCGCCGCGAGAAAGCGACCTCGAACATCTGCACGGCGCAGGTGCTGCTGGCGGTCATTGCCTCGATGTATGCGGTCTATCACGGTCCGGAAGGGCTTGCCGCTATCGCCGCTGATATCCATGCCCGCACCAAGGTCCTAACCGCCGGTCTTGCCAAGCTCGGTTTCAAAATCCGCAACACCCATTATTTCGACGCCATTACGGTGGATGTGGGATCCCAGCGGGACGCCATCATCGCCCGCGCCGCGGCCGAGAAGATTAACTTCCGCATTGTGGACGCCAACACCTTGGGTATCGCACTGGACGAAGCCACCACGCCGGAAATCGTGGAAGCGGTCTGGCGCGCCTTCGGTGGCAAACTCAATTACACGGATACTGCTGCATCCGGCGATGCCGTGCCGTCAGGCCTGACCCGCACCGAAGCCTGCCTCACGCATCCGATCTTCAGCCGTTACCGTTCCGAAACCGAGTTGCTGCGCTATCTGCGTAAGCTGTCCGACCGCGACCTGGCGCTGGATCGCGCCATGATTCCGCTAGGCTCCTGCACCATGAAACTCAATGCCACGGCCGAAATGATTCCGGTCACCTGGCCCGAGTTCGGTGCGCTGCACCCGTTTGCTCCGGCCGAACAGGCCCTTGGCTTTTCCGAGCTGTTCGACGACCTGAAAAACTGGCTTGTCGAGATTACCGGTTACGATGCCGTGTCGTTGCAACCCAACTCGGGCGCCCAGGGCGAGTACGCCGGTCTTCTGGCCATCCGTGGCTACCATCATGCCCGTGGCGATGCGAACCGCACGGTCTGCCTGATTCCGTCTTCCGCGCACGGGACCAATCCGGCCTCCGCCCAGATGGTCGGTATGGATGTAGTCGTAGTCAATTGCGATGCCGATGGCAACGTCGACGTGGATGATCTTCGCGCCAAGGCGGAAAAAAACAGCGCCAATTTGGCGGCATTGATGGTGACCTATCCGTCTACGCACGGCGTATTCGAGGAGCGCATCCGTGAAATCTGCGACATCGTGCACCAGCATGGCGGCCAGGTTTACATGGACGGCGCCAACATGAATGCCCAGGTCGGCCTGTCGCGACCGGGCGATTTCGGTGCCGACGTTTCGCACCTCAATCTGCACAAAACCTTCTGCATTCCGCATGGCGGCGGCGGACCGGGTATGGGACCGATTGGCGTCAAGGCCCATCTGGCCCCGTATCTGCCAGGCCATCCGGTGCTGGACGGCGGCACTGCACCTGTCGGACCGGTTTCGGCGGCACCTTTCGGGTCGTCTTCGATTCTGCCGATCAGCTATGCCTACATCCTGATGATGGGCGGCGAGGGTTTGAAACTGGCGACCGAAGTGGCCATCCTCAGCGCAAACTATATGGCGGCCCGCCTGCATCCGCATTTCCCGGTATTGTTCCGTAATCACAATGGCCGGGTCGCCCATGAGTGCATCGTCGATCCACGTCCGCTGAAAGATCTCTGCGGTGTCACCGTTGACGATATTGCCAAACGCCTGATTGATTTTGGCTTCCATGCGCCGACCATGAGCTTCCCAGTGCCGGGTACGCTGATGATCGAACCGACCGAGTCGGAGGCCAAGGTGGAATTGGACCGCTTCTGCGATGCCATGATCGCCATCCGCAACGAGATTGCCGAGGTCCAAAACGGACGGTTTGCCATCGAACACAGCCCGCTGCGCCATGCGCCGCATACCGTGTTTGACCTTGCCGAGGCCGAATGGAACCGTCCGTACTCGCGTGAGGAGGGGGTGTTTCCGGCCGGCAGTGCACGTCAGGACAAGTACTGGAGTCCTGTCGGCCGCGTGGACAACGTCTATGGTGACCGCAATCTGATCTGCATCTGCCCGACGCCGGACGATTACCGCTGAACAGCCTGTTCATGGAAGTGACTCAAAACGGAGAGGATGATCCTCTCCGTTTTGCTTTCTTGGGTGGCCATCGGCATGTTCATGGCTTGCAGGAATTCGGCCACCGACGGATTTCCGGCATTGCTGGACAAAAGCGACTGATTCCGCTAAAATTCTCACTCGCCTAAACCGCCTTTTTACGGCCTTTGCGCAATGCAAAGCCTTGCCGTGGGAAGAACCTTAACTTTTTGAAAAGGCGAGCTTTGTGACCCAATCAGCCATTCTTGCTCTCGAAGACGGAACCGTATTCGAGGGTATTTCAGTAGGCGCAACCGGCATTTCGGTCGGCGAGGTCGTGTTCAACACTGCCATGACCGGCTACCAGGAAATCCTGACCGACCCCTCATATTCACGACAACTGGTCACGCTGACCTATCCGCATATCGGCAATACCGGCATTACCGTGCAGGACAACGAGTCCAGTCAGGTCTATGCCGCCGGACTGATCGTGCGTGATGTGCCACGCCGCGCCAGCAGTTGGCGCAATCAGATCGATCTGCCGGAATGGCTGAAACAGAACAGCATTGTCGCCATCTCCGACATCGACACCCGCAAGCTGACCCGCATCCTGCGCAACAGCGGCGCCCAAAGCGGCACGCTGATGGCCGGTGCGATCGACATCGACCACGCCATTGAGGCCGCGCGCAAATTCGCCGGCTTGAAAGGCATGGATCTGGCCAAGGTGGTGTCCTGCACCGCCCCTTACGCTTGGACCGACGGCCAGCTCGATCTCAACAGCCAGAAATTCATTCAGGCGCCGGAACGCTTCCATGTCGTCGCCTATGATTTCGGCGTCAAGCACAACATCCTGCGCATGCTGGCCGAACGCGGCTGCCGCATTACCGTAGTACCGGCCCAGACTCCGGCCGAGCAGGCCCTGGCCCTGAATCCGGATGGCATCTTCCTGTCCAATGGCCCCGGCGATCCGGCGCCCTGCGATTATGCGATTGCCGCCATCAAGACCTTCATCGCCCGCAAAATTCCGACCTTCGGCATTTGCCTTGGCCATCAGTTACTCGGACTGGCAGCCGGCGCGCAGACCCTCAAGATGAAATTCGGCCATCACGGCGCCAACCATCCGGTACAGGATCTCGATTCAAAGCGGGTGATGATCACCTCGCAGAATCACGGCTTTGCCATCGATGAAAGCAGTCTGCCGGCCAATGTCCGGGTCACTCACCGTTCGCTGTTCGATCAATCCAACCAGGGTATTGCCCTGACCGATGCGCCGGCTTTCAGCTTCCAAGGACATCCGGAAGCCAGCCCCGGCCCGCACGATGTGGCCTACCTGTTCGATAAGTTCATTACGCTCATGGAGAAACGCTGATGCCCAAGCGTACTGACATCAAAACCATCCTGATTATCGGTGCCGGCCCCATCGTCATCGGTCAGGCCTGCGAATTCGACTATTCCGGCGCACAGGCCTGCAAGGCTCTGCGCGAGGAAGGTTACCGCGTGGTGTTGGTCAATTCCAATCCGGCCACCATCATGACCGACCCGGATATGGCCGATGCCGTGTACATCGAGCCGATCAACCCGGCCACGGTCGAACGCATCATCGCCAAGGAAAAACCGGACGCCTTGTTGCCGACCATGGGCGGCCAGACGGCGCTGAACTGCGCCCTGACCCTGGCCGATGAAGGCACCTTGGACAAGTACGGCGTGCAGCTGATTGGCGCCTCGCGTGAAGCCATCCGCATGGCCGAAGACCGCGAGCTGTTCCGTGTCGCCATGGCCGAAATCGGTCTGGATTGCCCGAAAGCGGAAATCGCACGTACGCTCGAGCAGGCGCTCGACATCCAGACCCGCGTCGGTTACCCGACCATCATCCGCCCGAGCTTCACCCTCGGCGGCAGCGGCGGCGGCATCGCCTACAACCGCGAAGAATTCGTTGAAATCACCAAGCGCGGCCTTGACCTGTCGCCGACCACCGAGGTGCTGATTGAAGAATCGGTGCTGGGCTGGAAGGAATACGAAATGGAAGTGGTGCGCGACACCGCCGACAACTGCATCATCGTCTGTTCGATCGAAAATCTCGACCCGATGGGCGTACATACCGGCGACTCGATTACCGTGGCGCCCGCGCAGACCCTGACCGACAAGGAATACCAGCGTCTGCGGGATGCCTCGATTGCCGTGCTGCGCAAAATCGGTGTCGATACCGGCGGATCCAACGTGCAGTTCGGCATCAATGCCGAAAACGGCCGGGTCGTGGTCATCGAAATGAATCCACGCGTGTCGCGTTCTTCGGCGCTGGCTTCGAAGGCCACCGGCTTCCCGATTGCCAAGATCGCCGCCAAACTGGCAGTCGGATACACCCTCGATGAGCTCCGCAACGAAATCACCGGCGGTGCCACGCCGGCCTCGTTCGAACCGACCATCGACTATGTGGTCACCAAAATTCCACGCTTCGCCTTCGAAAAATTCCCGGCCGCCGACGCGCGTCTGACCACTCAGATGAAATCGGTCGGTGAAGTCATGGCCATGGGCCGGACGTTCCAGGAGTCCGTACAGAAAGCATTGCGCGGACTGGAAATCGGCAAGGTCGGTTTCGACCCGACCGGCGCTGCAGCGCAGGGCGATGAAGGCCTGTTGCGCATCAAGCGCGAATTGAAAGAGCCGGGGCCGGAACGTCTGTTCCAGGTGGCCGAGGCATTCCGCGCCGGCCTCAGTGTCGATGAAGTGTTCGGACTGAGCTTCATCGATCCGTGGTTTCTCGACCAGATCGAGGAACTGGTCACTATTGAGACGGAAATCGCCAAAGGCGGCCTGCCGGCATTGAACGCCGTCCGTATGCGTCATCTCAAGCGCAAGGGATTCTCCGATGCCCGTATCGCACAGTTGGTGAATACCGACGAAGCTGCCGTGCGCGCGCTACGACATGCCCTCAAGGTGCGACCGACCTACAAGCGCGTGGATTCCTGTGCTGCGGAGTTCGCGACCGACACTGCCTATCTGTATTCCACCTACGAGGATGAATGCGAAGCGGCCCCGACCGACCGCAAGAAAATCATAGTGCTGGGCGGCGGACCGAACCGGATCGGGCAGGGCATCGAATTCGATTACTGCTGCGTACATGCATCCTTGGCATTGCGCGAGGATGGTTTCGAAACCATCATGATCAACTGCAATCCGGAAACGGTTTCCACCGACTTCGATACCTCCGACCGCCTGTATTTCGAGCCGTTGACCTTCGAAGACGTGATGGAAATCGTCGAGCTGGAAAAACCGGTCGGCGTCATCGTGCAGTACGGCGGTCAGACTCCGCTTAAGCTGGCGCGTGCACTCGAAGCCGCCGGTGCGCCGATCATCGGCACCTCGCCGGATTCCATCGATTGGGCCGAGGACCGTGAACGCTTCCAGAGCCTGGTCGAGGAACTCGGACTGCTGCAGCCGCCGAACCGCACGGCCCGCAATGCCGAACAGGCCATCGCAATGGCCAATGAAATCGGTTATCCGCTGGTGGTGCGCCCGAGCTACGTGCTTGGCGGACGCGCCATGGAAGTGGTGTATTCCGACGAAGACCTCTCCCGTTATATCCGCGAAGCGGTCCAGGTTTCCAATGATTCTCCGGTGCTGCTTGATCGATTCCTCGATCATGCCGTTGAAGTCGACGTGGATATCATCGCCGACATGGAAGGCAATGTCCTGATCGGCGGCATCATGGAGCATATCGAGGAAGCCGGCGTGCATTCCGGGGATTCATCCTGCTCGTTGCCGCCATACACCCTCAGTGCCGAGATACAGGACCGTTTGCGTGTGCAGGTCAGCCAAATGGCGAAAGCCCTGAAGGTTGTGGGATTGATGAACACCCAGTTCGCCATTCAGGGCGATACCATCTTCGTGCTGGAAGTGAATCCGCGCGCCTCGCGGACGGTTCCGTTCGTGTCGAAAGCCATTGGCGTGCCGCTGGCAAAAATCGCCGCTCGCTGCATGGCTGGCCGCAGTCTGGCATCCCAAAAAGCCGTACGTGAAGTCATTCCACCTTACTACTCGATCAAGGAAGCGATTTTCCCATTCGCCAAATTCCAGAATGTCGATCCCATCCTCGGGCCGGAAATGCGTTCCACCGGTGAAGTCATGGGGGTCGGCCGGACCTTCAGCGAAGCCTTCGGCCGCGCCGAAGAGGCCGCCGGCATACGCGTACCGCAGGTCGGCAAAGCCTTCGTTTCGGTGCGCGAGGTCGACAAACCGCGTCTGGTCGAAATCGCCCAATCCCTGCTGAAGAAAGGCTTCAGTCTGGTTGCCACCCACGGTACTGCCGGTTTTCTGCGCGGACAGGGCTTGCCCTGTGATGCCATCAACAAGGTGGCCGAGGGCCGCCCGCATATCGTCGATCTGATCAAAAACGGCGAAATCAACTATATCGTCAATACCACCGAAGGCAAGCAGGCCATCGCGGATTCATTCTCGATCCGACGCGAAGCCCTGCAGCACCGCTTGGTCTATTCAACCACCATCCCCGGCGCCAAGGCCATGATCCAGTCGATGGATACCCGGAACAACCCGCGGGTCTGGTCTTTGCAGGAGCTGCATGGAGAGCTGGACGGATGAGCAGCATCGTTCCGTTGACCCATGCCGGCGCCATCCGTCTCCGTGCCGAACTGGACAACCTCAAATCGGTGAAGCGGCCGCAGGTGATTGAAGCCATTGCCGAGGCGCGGGCACACGGAGATTTGAAAGAAAATGCCGAATACCATGCGGCACGTGATCAGCAGAGTTTCATCGAGGGACGCATCCAGGAACTGGAGTACACGCTTTCACACTGCCAGATCATCGAAGTCGGTAAACTGAAAGCCGGTTCGAAAGTGGTGTTCGGTGCCACGGTTGAGCTGGTCGATGTCGAAACCGATGCCACAGTAATCTATATGATTGTCGGTGATCTTGAAGCGGACCTGAAAGAACAGCGCATTTCGATTTCCTCGCCGATTGCACGTGCCCTGATCGGCAAGCATGAAGGCGACGCCATTACCATTTTTGCCCCGGGCGGTAACCGCGAATACGAAATCACTGCTGTCCGTTACATCGATTGACCATGACCGGAACCGGCAAACGTGTTCTTCTTTTGCCGGAAAAGCGTCGCTTCGCGGGGCAGCAGCCTTCAACGGCGTTCACCGGACTTGCGCGCCGTTTTACAACGGAAGTTCTCGAGCCCGGTGAAACCCACCAGCTGCAACGCTATTTCCACCCCCGGGATGCCGGCTGGCCGTTGGCGGCTTTGTGCAGGCAATGCGAATCGGGCGACGCCGGATCGGAGTTCTGGTTACGCGCCGACCCGGTCTTTCTGCAGGTTGAGATGCGCGGGGCCCGTGTCATGGCCTGGGATGGCTTCAATCTGACCGAATCCGAGATGCACGCGATGACTGAAGCATTGCAGGCATCCTTCGTAAATCATGGCATCGATCTTCTCATCGGCAGTCAGGGAACTTTTTATCTGCGCATCCGGGACGGCATTCCGCTTCCTTCAGCGGCGCCGGTAACGGATATGCTCGGATGCGATATCGCAGGTCATTTGCCCTCGGACCGCCGTTGGATGGCCTTATTCAATGAATCCCAGATTGTTTTACACAACCATCCGCTGAATGTCATCCGTCAACAAAACGGCCAGTTGCCGGTCAATGGTCTCTGGTTCTGGGGTGGCGGCATCATGCCCTCATCGGTCGAACATGGCTTTGAAACGGTGATGTCCAATGATGTCATGGTTCGTGCACTGGCCCAGCAGATGAGTCCGGGGCGGGGCACTGACGCCTTATGCGATATGAGGCATTTGCGGTCCTGGCCGGAGATCGAGGCCGGCTTCGACCCGGCCATCAAAACACTGTTTGATTTCTCCGATGGCACACGATGGCATTGGCAGCCGGAATGGCGATGGTATTTATGGCGGCGGAAATCAATTCCCGTCTTCTGAATCCTTGACCGTTTCAGGCTTGCCTTTGTCGATGAATTCGGGGGAGAGCGGAATCAGGAACGAGGCGCCTTTGCCGACAGGATCGACCTTGCCGAAGCGGGACTCGCAGATGCCCTCGTTGACATTGATCTGCGCATCCGGAAGCTTTTTTCGTTTCTCCGGACCGCCGGCGCCCTGCATAAGCAGCTGTCCGAATTCACGGGTGAATGTCTCGAGCAATGCATAGGCATCGCCGATCGTTGACACCTTGGCGCTGTTGGTGACGGGATTCGCACCTTTGGCCCAGCGCATGAACGCCAGCGTTCCTTCGTCATTGCTGGCGCGCGCGTCGAGAGCGATGGCTCCCATGCCAACCGGTATTCGGAAGGGGCCGGGAACAAAGGTGTCCATAGCTGCGGAAAGTCCGGCAATGGATTTGGATGTCGGGGTGATGCCGGTCAGAGAGACCTCCACGCGCATCGCGTTACCGGATGCATCCGGATCTGCAGTCAGATATTGACCTAGTCGCGTGCAAATCGAGCGGTTCAAGGCGTTGCTGATGAGCGCGAGCTGTTCCTTGCTGATATCGGGATTCTCGACAGGCAGGCTAAGGTTGATCTCCGGCAGGACATAGCTTTTGATTGCAGACAGGCGGGCTGCATCCACATAACGGGATACGTTACGCCCCTGTTCATCGGTGACGGTTTCGAGTGGCTTGTCGGAAACGAGCTGCACCCCGCTGGTCTGCGGTACGCTGGCGCAGCCACTCAAATAAATGAATGCTGCCAAGACGCCGAAATTACGCATCATGTCTGAATCTCTTGGGAACGAGGTAGTACAAGATTACACGGAAGTCCTGAATTTCATGTCAAGACCGCTGACAATCCTCATTCCTACCTGTATTGGAATTTAATCCTCGTCCGCGCCATTGTTCGACAGGTCACGCCGGCTTATGATGGACCAATGACGCCCATCCGCTCCATCCGACAACGCGCCTACAATGCTGAAATCGCCTATTTGCATGATTCGGCGTTGCTGGGCAGGATTTACGCGGCGCGAGGCATTTCCCATCCCGAGCAGGCAGACCTCAGTCTTCAGCATCTTATTCCGCCGGATTCGATGCTCCATCTGGATAGCGCGGTTGCCCTGTTATCGGATGCCATTGCAAGACAGTTGCGTATCGTTATCGTCGGTGATTTCGACTGTGACGGCGCCACAGGAACTGCAGTTGCCGTGCGTGGTCTGCAAATGCTGGGGGCACAGCATGTTCATTTCAAAGTTCCCCACCGTGTCCGTCACGGCTACGGCCTGACCCCCGGCCTTGTGGAAGACCTTGCTGAATTAAACCCGGATCTTATCATCACCGTCGACAGCGGCATCGCCTGCAATGCCGGGGTAGCGGCAGCCAAAGCCCGCGGATATCGTGTGCTGGTCACAGACCACCATCTTCCCGGTGATGAATTGCCTGAAGCTGATGCCATCGTGAATCCGAACCAACCGGGCTGCGGCTTTGCAAGCAAGTCTTTGGCCGGTGTCGGTGTTATTTTCTACCTTATGCTGGCTGTGCGCGCGGCCTTGCGCAGCAAGAACGCTCCCGGTGCCGATGCAGACCTGTCCGCGCTGCTGGATCTGGTGGCCATCGGCACCATAGCCGATATGGTCAAGCTGGATGCCAATAACCGGCGTCTGGTTCGTGCAGGACTGACGCGCATCAATTCCGGGCGCTGTCAGCCGGGCGTCACGGCACTAGCCAGAATCGGCGGCTTGGATCCAGGCAAGATCAGTGCCATGGACATCGGATTCCGGATCGGCCCGAAAATCAATGCCGCTGGCCGGCTTGAAGATATGGCTTTGGGCATCGAGTGTCTTTTGGCCGATGATCCGCAAAGCGCGATGGACATGGCGGAAAACCTCCATGCCATCAATCTTGAAAGGCAACATCTGCAACAGGACATGCTGGATGACGCCGAGACGATGCTTGCCTCGATCAATCTGGACGCATTAACGGATCAGAAATGCCTGATTCTGCAGCAGCCGGATTGGCACCCCGGCATCATTGGTCTGGTGGCTTCGCGCATGAAAGACCGCAGCCACCGACCCGTATTGGTTTTTGCTCCCAGCGAGCCGGGCAGTACTGAATTGCGAGGATCCTGCCGCTCGATACCGGGGTTTCACATCCGGGATGCCTTGGCTCTGGCCGATGCCAGGCATCCAGGGCTGATTACACGCTTTGGCGGGCATGCCATGGCGGCCGGTCTGACGCTGGACCGCGATAAGTTTCCTATGTTCCACCGCGCGTTCATGAGCATTGTTTCGGAAACACTCGACCCGGATCTGCTGCATGAAATCATCCTGACCGACGGGCCGCTGACCGAAAAGGAACTGTGCAGGGAGACCGCGGTGATGTTGGCCGATTCCGGCCCCTGGGGGCAGGGCTTTCCGGTGCCGGTATTCGACAATGTGTTCGAGGTCGTCGGCTGGCAGGTGCTTAAGGACAAACACCTCAAACTGCAGCTCAAGCCGGTGGATGGCAAGGCAAGCATTCAGGCCATCCACTTCAGCGGATATTCCGGAAAGGCGCCGCCGCCGCGGGTCCGCGTGGTTTATGAATTGCAAACTAATGATTTCAGGGAAAGGCGCGATGTGCAGCTGCTCATCCGGCATATCGAAGCTGCTTAGGAAACGGCGGATACCCTGCTGATCGTCCGTGCCGGACGCCGCATTTTGGGCAGGGCCAGTTCAAGTAGGGCATTGCTCTGTTTGCCGGCGACCCCGAGCCCCTGCAACACCGTCTGTACGACCAGCTTTGGATATTTCTGCGGCACTTTTTCAGCCATCATTCGGTTCATGGCTTGACGGAGCGTGCCAACAATCATGTCATACGCAGCATCGATATCCGGGCAGAAGAATTCGCCTCTTGCCATGCCGTCGCGCAGATCGGCGCCGACCTGAGTTTCCACCATGGGACTATGATGCGCAACGCGGTTGACGAATGCACACCAGGTCGGATCATCTGCAGCCTTCTGAAGCCAGAGCAGCATGCCGAAAGTCATTCGTTCGACCGGCGAGGGCATGGATTCGATCTCGGCTTGAATCGATACGATCAGATCGTCTTCCAGCTGCTTGGAAGTGGCAATCAGCAGCTCTTCGATGCTGTTGAAGTAGTTGTAGAACGTCCCGCGTGACATGTCCGCCGCGATGATGAAATCCTGGATGACCGGCGCATCCGGCCCCTTTTCGGCAAATACGCGCATCGCGGC
>JBEAYK010000063.1:0-6257 GCA_041159305.1 Pseudomonadota bacterium | reverse complement strand
CAATCCCGGTTTTTTCGCAATAAACAGTGCGGCTCATGGCAGTCTCTTCAGCAGTTTTTGAATGGGGGCAGGCAACCCGAGTTGGCGCAATTCATCCGGCGCTGCCCAGCGTATGGAGGCATTATCCCTGATTTGCGATTTTGCCGTGCATGCATCCCAGAGCAGCGGATGAATGATCAGCTGGAAATGACTGAAGGTATGCGCAAAGGCCGGCAGCGAAATCGGTGCAGGGCTCTTGGCGGTGATCAAGCCGATGGCCCTTGCCTGTGCCTGGTCGGCATCGCAGGCTTCCGGCAAGGAATATAGGCCACCCCAAATGCCTTTGTCCGGGCGCTGCTCGAGCAAGATCTCGCCGGAGCGCGAACGTAAAAGCAGGACATGGGTTTCGCGTTCGGGAATCGATTTCGCCGGCTTGCGCCCCGGATAGTCCAGAACATTGCCTTGCGCCAAGGCGCGGCAGTCCGCTGCAAGCGGGCATGTTGCGCATTGCGGTTTTCGGCTCGTACAGACCGTGGCACCCAGATCCATAATGGCTTGGCTGTAGTCGGCCATGTGCGACTCGGGCAACAGGGATTCCGCCAGTTGCCAGAGCTGCTTGTCGACAGCGCTGCTGCCGGCATCACCGGCGATTGCAAAGTACCGGGTCAATACCCGTTTCACATTGCCATCGACGATGGCATGACGCGCGCCACAGGCCTGACTGAGAATCGCGCCGGCTGTGGAGCGGCCGATGCCAGGAAGAGCCAACAGGCCATCGAAATCCTCCGGCAGGCGCCCGGCATGATGCGCCATGCAGTGTTGCGCGGCTTTGTGCAGATTGCGCGCCCGCGAATAGTAGCCAAGCCCGGCCCAGGCATTCATGACCGCATCGGC
The DNA here is from genome assembly GCA_041159305.1 of Pseudomonadota bacterium. Classification (GTDB taxonomy): domain Bacteria; phylum Pseudomonadota; class Gammaproteobacteria; order Xanthomonadales; family Xanthomonadaceae; genus Arenimonas. The sequence continues at coordinate 5,384 of JBEAYK010000063.1, read as the reverse complement.
CGGCGCCGTTGCCAGGTCCGGCAAATCGGGAAACCGTCGCAGAAAATTTTCAAAATACGGAATCACGGTCTGGACTTGCGTCTGCTGCAGCATGATTTCCGACAACCAGACCCGGTACATCGTGCGCGGATGCTGCCAAGGCAGATCATGCCGACCAAAGGCGCCGTGCCATGCCAGCAGCCGGGGTGCGAAATCGGATTCGGTCATTTACCGGTGTTGCGGCAGCAGACCGTCAACATAGGCCACAGGATCGAATTCACGAAGATCTTCCGGTTTTTCACCAAGGCCGATGAAACGGATTGGAATGCCGAATTCACGGGCCAGGGCAAACAGCACGCCACCTTTGGCACTGCCATCGAGCTTGGTGACGACCAGGCCGGTAACGCCGACTGCCTCGTGGAAAGCACGGCACTGGTTGATGGCGTTCTGCCCGGTGGTGCCATCGATGACCAGCAGCACTTCATGGGGCGCGTCAGCATCGATTTTGGCGATCACGCGTTTGATCTTGGCCAGTTCCGCCATCAAATGCGTCTGCGTATGAAGACGGCCTGCGGTGTCCGCGATGAGGATGTCGAAACCGCGCGAGCGCGCCGCCTGGTAGGCGTCGAAGGCGACCGAAGCGGGATCGGCATCCTGCCCTTGCGCGATGACGGCAACGCCATTGCGCTCACCCCAGATCTGCAACTGCTCGACCGCAGCGGCCCGGAAGGTGTCGCCGGCGGCCAGCATCAGGCTATGACCTTCGCCTTGCAGGCGCCGGGCCAGTTTGCCGATGGTGGTGGTTTTACCGACACCATTGACGCCAACGGTCAACAGCACGAAGGGTTTGGCCGCCGGGTCGATACGCAGCGGCTGCGCGATCGGTTCGAGAATGGCAAGCAGGCGCTGACGCAGATCATCGAGCAAGGCGTCGGTATCGGGATACTCCCGCGCTTTGAAGCGCTTGCGCACATCCATCATGATTTCGCCGCTGACACGGACGCCGACATCGGCCGTGATGAGTGCGGTTTCCAGCTCATCGAGGAAATCGGGGTCGAGTTTCGGATTGCGCGAGAACAGACTGCCGAAGGTACGGGCAAAAAGACTTTTTCCGACCGTCTGCTTGACCGCTTCCGGCGTACTGAGGACGATTTCCTGACCATCGCCTTCGGCGGCGCCTTCCGGTTTACCGGGTTCGGGTTTAGGCTTTTTTTTCAAAAAATCGAACATAAGGCAATTCTGCGTCACAATAAGCGGAGACAACAAAGAGATGGGGGCGATGCGTGCAAACAACAGGGCAGGGCCATGTCCGCATTATAGCCGGTACGCTGCGTGGCTCGAAGTTGCCGGTGCCGGCACGTGACGGGCTACGCCCGACGCCCGACCGCACCCGCGAGACCCTGTTCAACTGGCTGGCCATGAAAATTGCAGGCCGACGGGTGCTGGATGCTTTCGCCGGATCCGGCGCACTTGGTTTTGAAGCGGCGTCCCGTGGTGCCGCTGAGGTGGTTCTGCTCGAGCGCGATGCCGCCGCCGCCGAGAGTCTTCGCGCCAGTCAGGAGCGCCTGAAGGTCGCCGGCATGCGCATCATCCAGACCGACGCCTTGTCCTGGCTAGGGGCCAACATCGACCAACATTTTGACGGGGTCTTCCTCGATCCGCCCTTTGCCAGCGCGCTGTGGCCTCAGATCTGGCCACTGCTGTTGCCTCTACTTTCCGACGGCGCCTGGCTGTATATGGAAACGGCGGTGGATGATGAAGTGATTCTACCGGCCGGCATGGTGCCATATAAAACCGGAAAATCCAAACATTCCAAGTATTTGCTGGCGCAATGGCATAAAACGGCGATAGGCTGATACACTATCGGCGGTCACCGATTCGAGCCCTGCATGCGCCCAAATACCTACCGGACAGCGGTCTATCCCGGCACCTTCGACCCGATTACCAACGGCCATGTCGATTTGGTCGCGCGGGCCGCGGTGCTGTTTGATACGGTGATTCTGGCCGTGGCGCAGAGCCCGAACAAAACACCGGTTTTCAGCCTGGATGAGCGCGTCGCTATGGCCGAGCATTCGCTCCGCGATTACGCCAACATCCGAGTGGTCGGCTTCAATGGATTGCTCGCACGCTTTGTCGATGAAGTCAAAGCCGGAGTCCTGTTGCGCGGACTGCGGGCGGTTTCGGATTTCGAGTATGAATTCCAGCTGGCCAGCATGAACCGCCACCTGATTCCCGGCGCCGAAACCGTTTTTTTGACACCGTCTGAGCAGTTCAGTTTCATTTCATCGTCCCTGGTGCGCGAAGTGGCGCGTCTGGGCGGCGATGTCTCCGAGTTCGTCCCGGCCAACGTGCAGTCGGCGTTGGCGGCAAAATGGAAACAATCCACAACACATTAACCTGAGGGGTTCCTATGTCTCGTCAAATCATCACTGCTTCCGTCCTGGTCCTGACTCTGGCCCTGTCGGCCTGCGGAAAGAAAGAAGAAGAAGAAAGCAAAGCCGCCGCACCGGCCGTGGTTGCGGTTCCAACCACCCAGGACAGCACTGCCTGGAAACAATACCTCAGCTCGGTTGCGGTCAAGCCGGAATACCAAGAGGTGGTCAGCGACCGTATTATTCCGTACTTCCTGCCGATGGACAGCAAGACGCCCGACAACGATCCGAAGAACCCGGAAGTCTCCAGCCCCTATAGCCGCCAGATGGATGTGGTCAAGCCGGCCATCGAACGTACCGTGACCAAGGGCAATCTGCTGGTGTTCGGTTCCCCGGACAGCAAAACCATGGCCGATTTCATCGTCGAAGCCTTCACCGGTGCCGTCCCGACCGCATTGAGCGGCTCGCACGTGCTGTTTATCGGCAAATCGGAAGATGCCGAGCGTGTGAAAGCCTCGGTTGAAGCTGCCGGCGGCGGCTTCCTGTTCGAAGAAGTCCAGTAATCGATACGATATCCCCGAACGCGGCTCGGCTTTGCCGGGCCGCTTTGGTTTAGAACTATGGCACTCCTGATCAACTCCCTGTGCATCAACTGCGATGTCTGCGAACCGGCCTGCCCGAATCAGGCCATTACCCAGGGTGAAGAGATTTATATCATTCATCCCGAACGCTGCACCGAATGTGTCGGTCATTTCGATGAGCCCCAGTGCGTGGTGGTCTGTCCGGTTGAATGCATCGACAAGGATCCGGCCCATCCGGAAACCGAGCAGCAGTTGTTGCTTAAACTCCTTCGCCTTCAGGAAGAAAGTGCATGAAATCCCGTTATCTGTTGCTGGTCTTCCTGTTGCTGCCGGGCTTGTTGGTGGCCAAAGTCCCGCCGCCTTCTGCGCCACATCAGCATGCCGTGGCATCTGCGCATTATTTGGCGACCGATGCCGGATTGGAAATATTGGCCAAGGGCGGCAACGCCTTCGATGCGGCCGTTGCAGTTTCGGCGACGCTTTCAGTGGTCGAGCCGATCAGCTCGGGACTCGGCGGCGGCGGATTTTTTCTTCTGCACGAAGCCAAGAACGGCCGAGACCACTTCATCGATGCCCGCGAAACCGCGCCGGCTTCGGCAACACCGGAAAAATATCTGGATGCCGCTGGCGCGTTGAACCGTGACCGCGCCACCAACGGTCCTTGGTCGGCAGGTATCCCCGGTCTTCCGGCTGGCTTGGTGCATTTGGCCAAAAACTACGGCCGTCTTCCCCTGTCCGTCTCGCTGGCGCCAGCCATCCGCATCGCCAAAGACGGTTTTCCGGTCTATGCCCGCTTGGCCAACGGATACACCGCCCGCCGTGCAGTGATGGAGCGTTACTCCGGAACCCGCGGGGTTTTTCTGGCCGACGGAAGCCCGCCTGCTGAGGGCGAAGTGCTGCGCCAGCCTGATCTGGCCATAACCCTCGAGTTGCTGGCTGCGAAAGGTCATGACGGATTCTACAAAGGTGAGGTCGCCTCCAAGTTGCTGGCCGGCGTCAAGGCCGAGGGCGGCGAGTGGAGTGCACAGGAACTTTCCGCCTACCGTATCCGTGAGCGCACGCCGATCCGCTTCGAATACGATGGCTGGCAGATTGTTACTGCGCCGCCACCGTCATCCGGCGGTATCGCACTGGCACAGATGTTGCAGATGCTGGAGCCTTGGGATCTCAAGTCGTTGACACAGACCCAGCGCACCCACTTGGTGACCGAGGCCATGCGCCGCGCCTTCCGTGATCGGACTTTTTATCTCGGTGATCCGGATTTCGTGAAGGTGCCGCAGCGCACTTTGGTCAGTCCCGAGTATGCCGCGGGACTGCGCGCCACCATTCATCCCGGCAAAGCGACGCCAAGTGACATGCTGTCCGGAAGCCAGACCCCGCTGGAGGACGAGGACACTACGCACTTTTCCATCATCGATGCCGAGGGCAACCGGGTCGCGGGAACCCAGACGGTCAACCTGCTATTCGGCTCCGGCCTGATTGCGCCGGGAACCGGTGTTCTGCTCAATAACGAAATGGATGATTTTGCCCTGAAGTCCGGAACGCCCAATGCTTTTGGGGTCATGGGTTATGAAGCCAATGCGCCGCAAGCCGGCAAGCGCATGCTCAGTTCGATGACGCCGACCTTCATGGAGTCGAAGGACCGTGTGGCGGTGCTTGGCTCGCCGGGCGGCAGCCGGATCATCACCATGGTTCTGCTGGGTGCGCTCGGTTATGCCGATGGGCTCGATGCACAATCGGTTGCGGCCTTGCCGCGCTACCACCACCAGTGGATGCCGGATGCTCTTTCGACCGAGCGCAATGCGCTGCCGGCCGATGTGGTGGCGGCACTGCGCGCGATGGGGCATACGGTGAATACTCCGGAAGATGCAACGGATGGCAGACGCTCCAGCGACACCTGGGGTAATCTGCAGACCGTCAGTTGGGACAAATCCGGCAACCTACTGAGTACCGGCAGCGATCCGCGCAATCCGGTCGGCTCGGGAAAAGTTGTCGAATTAAAATTAAAGGTGAAGCCATGAAAGCCTGGTCCCTGTTGGGAAATTCACAAAAGCTCGATGGCGGCGCCATGTTCGGTAACGCCCCGAAAGCGATGTGGGAGAAATGGGTCGACGTCGATGATCTGAACCGCATTGACCTGGCCTGCCGCGCGCTTCTGGTGGAGGGCATCAACGGCAAGCGGGTGCTTTTTGAAACCGGGGTCGGGGCCTTCTTCGAGCCGAAGCTTCGCGAACGTTATGGTATCCAGGAATCCAGTCATGTCCTTTTGGACGAACTGGCCTGCATTGGATTGAGCGATGCCGACATCGATGTCGTGGTTCTTTCCCATCTGCATTTTGATCATGCCGGAGGCCTTTTGGCGCCTTGGCAGGAAGGACAGCCGTTGCGTTTGTTGTTCCCGAATGCGGTATTCGTGGTCGGTGCCGAGCACTGGCAGCGCGCCCAGCATCCG
>JBEAYK010000062.1:0-6262 GCA_041159305.1 Pseudomonadota bacterium | reverse complement strand
CGCGGCCCTACCTGGCCTACGGGGCCTACCGGGCCGATGTGATGCTGCGGGAGACGGTGGTGGTCGGCCTGGCCGGGGCCGCCGGGCTCGGAAGCCAGCTGCTGGAGAGTCTCAGCTCCTTCGCCTGGGATCAGCTGGCAGCTCTGCTGTTGGTGTATGCCGCGCTGACGCTGGTTGGTGAGGACATCAGCGACCGGTTGCGGCGCCGCTGGCTCGGGGCGCGTCGCATTTGGATACTTGCTGACGACCGCGGCGGCGGCTTTGGCCTGAGCGTCGCAGTCAACGGCCTTGCCTTCAGCGGTGTAGCATTTTTCCGCCTTGAGCCGATCACGGCTGCCGCCTGTCTGCGCTTGCGCCGAAAGCGAAACCATCATCATGACTGAAACCGCTGCCCAGAATTTCTGCTTGTTCATGGATTTTCCTAATGCCTTACAACCGGAAGGATAGAGTAATTGCTCTCGTCGATTCACTCAAGTGGCCGGCCCGAGCAAGCCCAGGGCCGTTCATATTCAAATATCGAGATTACCGACCTTGAGCGCGTTCTCTTCGATGAAGTCGCGGCGGGGCTCGACCAGCTCGCCCATCAGGGTCGAGAAAATCTGGTCGGCGGCGACGGCGTCTTCAATCTTCACTTTCAACAGGCGACGGGATTCCGGATTGACCGTGGTTTCCCAGAGCTGTTCCGGATTCATTTCACCCAGGCCTTTGAAGCGCTGGATGGTGCGGCCCTTCTTGGCTTCGTCCAACAACCAGGCCTGTGCTTCGGCAAAGCGGCTGATGGACAAGGTTTTGCCGCCACGCTGCACGCTGGCGCCGGCCTGTATGAGACCATGCAAAATCTGCGCAACTTCATTGATTAGACGCAGTTCGCCATTGACCAGCTGACTGGCGGCGACCGTCTGGATGACCTGCAGACCGTTGTGCTGCTTTTCGATGACCAACGCGCCCTGCTGTTCGTCGCTGGCCGTCTGAACCGAGACGGCATAGCGCGCTTTGCCGGCGCCACGGTTATTGAGCTTGGCCTCGAGTGCCGCAGCCCATTCGCTCAGCGCGCCGGCGGTTTCGAAATCATCCATGCGCAAGGCGCGGCTGTCGAGCACGGCCTGCAGCACATCGACATCGACGCGGTAAGCGAAGCGCTCCATCACTTCCTGTGCGGCGACCACCTGCAACATCAGTTTTTCCAGCGCCTCGCCGCGGATGGCGGGAGCGCCTTCGCCGGGAATCAGCTCGGCGTTTTCGACGGCATTGCTGACCAGGTAGGCATTCAGCGCCGGCACGTCTTTCAAGTACAGCTCGTTCTTGCCCTGCTTGATTTTGAACAGGGGCGGCAGACCGATGTAGATATGCCCGCGCTCAATCAGCTCCGGCATCTGCCGGTAGAAGAAGGTCAACAGCAGGGTGCGGATGTGCGAGCCGTCGACGTCGGCGTCGGTCATCAGGATGATGCGGTGATAACGCAGCTTGTCCGGATTGTATTCTTCCTTGCCGATGCCGCAACCCAGCGCGGTGATCAGCGTACCGACTTCCGCGGAACCGAGCATGCGGTCGAAGCGGGCGCGCTCGACATTGAGGATTTTGCCTTTCAACGGAAGGATGGCCTGGGTCTTGCGGTTACGGCCCTGCTTGGCGGAGCCGCCGGCGGAGTCACCCTCGACGATGAACAGTTCCGACAGTGCCGGATCTTTTTCCTGACAGTCCGCAAGTTTGCCCGGAAGGCCTGCGATGTCCAAGGCGCCTTTGCGGCGGGTGAGATCGCGGGCTTTGCGCGCGGCTTCACGGGCGCGGGCGGCATCGCAGATCTTGCCGGCAATGACTTTCGCCTCGGCCGGATTTTCCTGCAGGAATTCTTCCAGCTTCTGGCCGATGACCGCTTCCACCGCCGGACGCACTTCCGAGGACACCAGCTTTTCCTTGGTCTGCGAACTGAAGCTCGGATCCGGCACCTTCACCGACAGCACGGCGATCATGCCTTCGCGCATGTCGTCTCCGGTCGGCGCGATCTTGGCCTGCTTGGCGATGCCGCTCTGCTCGATGTAATTGGTAAGCGTGCGCGTCAACGCCGAACGGAAGCCGATCAGGTGGGTGCCGCCGTCTTTCTGCGGAATGTTGTTGGTGAAACAGAACATGGTTTCCTGGTAGGAATCCGTCCACTGTAGCGCGATATCGACCACGATGCCGTCTTTCTCGCCGCTGGCGGCGATGACCTTGCTGTGCAGCGGCGTCTTCAGCTGCGCCAGATGTTCGACGAAACTGGCGATGCCGCCCTCGTATTCGAACAGATCGCGCTTGCCTTCCGGACGCTCATCTATCAACTCGATGCGCACACCGGAGTTGAGGAAGCTGAGCTCGCGCAGACGCTTGGCCAGGATGTCGTAATGGAACACGACGTCGGTGAAGATTTCGGCACTGGGCAGGAAGCGCAGGGTCGTGCCGCGCTTGTTGGAATCGGAAACTTTCTTGATCGGATACACCGGTTCGCCGAGTGCGTATTCCTGCTGATAGTGGCCGCCATCGCGCCAGATGTCGAGCCAGAGCGAAGACGACAGGGCATTGACCACCGACACGCCGACGCCATGCAAACCACCGGAAACCTTGTAGCTGTTGTCGTCGAATTTACCGCCGGCATGCAACACGGTCAGAATCACTTCGGCAGCGGAAACGCCTTCTTCCTTGTGAATGTCGACCGGAATGCCGCGACCGTTATCGGAAACCGAGCAGGAGCCATCATTGTGCAGCGTGACTGTCACGGTGTCGCAATGGCCAGCCAGAGCCTCATCGATGGCGTTATCGACCACCTCGAACACCATGTGGTGCAGGCCGGTACCATCGTGGACGTCGCCGATGTACATCCCCGGGCGTTTGCGGACGGCTTCCAGGCCCCGTAGGACGGTAATGCGACTGGAATCGTAGGTCGATTCCGAACCCGTGCGTTCTTGTTCCGTCATGCGATCGTTTAAACTCCAAAAGAGCGCTTCAAGCGTTTGTTTTATATGGCTATTTTAATAAAATAGGCAAGGCTTTGATTATACACCAAATCCGCTTGAACAACCATCCTTATTGGCGGTCTGAAACCCAACCTTGTTCCACGTGAAACAGCTTCAAAACCGGAAAAATATCGGCAAATATCGGCAGGGTTTCGGTACCGCTAATCCAAATTTGGGCGTGAGTGCCCGAGAGCCAATGCAGAACCCGTCGGAAATGACCCGCATCCAGTTCGGAGGCTAAATCATCAAAGCACAGGATGGGCCAGAAGCCTTTCTCAGCAACAAACTGTTGGGCTTGGGCCAGGAGCGCGGAGAGCGCGAGTAGTTTTGCTTGCCCCCGTGAGAAGTGCTCTTGCTGCAGTTGCCCATTTAAATTGGCCTGCCAGTCCGCCCGGTGTGGCCCAACCCCACAAAAGCCGGTCTGCATATCGCGGTCCTGATTCAGGCGCAAGGCATCCAAAAGACCCATCTGGGTCTGTCGCCAGCCGGCGTTATAGGTCAGGGCTGCCGGCCCGCACTCGGGAAGGAATTCGTGGCAAATGGCCTGAAAACCCGGATTCAGGGTATCCAGATAGCGTTGACGGTAAAAATGAATGGCTTCCCCGGACTCCGCATATTCCATATCCCAGGCCGCCAAGGTCTGTGGCGCGGGTTGGGTTTTCAACAAGGCGTTACGTTGTTTCAGGGCACGGTTGAATCGCCGCCACTGTGCGAAAAAGTCGGGTTCCACGTGAAACAACGCCCAATCCACGAACCGCCGCCGGTTTTCTGCGGCGCCGGAAATCAGGGCGTGACTGCCGGGCTCGAAACTCAGGACCGGAAAATGGCTGCAAAATTGGCTGAGATTATCGACATCTGCGCCATCCTGGCGTGCCTGCCAATCGTTGCCACTGTGTTGAAGGCCGGCCTGATGCAGGGTGCCTTGGTGATCGTGCCAACGGGTTGTGATTTGTAGCGCGCCGGCACTTTGCTTAATCAAGCCATCGCGAACACGCCCGCGGAAGCTGCGGCCATAGCCGAGGATGTGAATGGCTTCGATGATGCTGGTTTTACCGGCACCGTTTTCACCCAGTAAAAGATTAACGCCCGAAACGGGCGTTAATGAGAACTCGGTAAAGCATCGCAGGTTGGCGCCCTGCAGTTCAGTCAAATGCATCACAGGCGCAGGGGCATGACCACGTGGCGGCTGCGCTCATGGCTGGCTTCACGCACCAAGGCCGAGGAGTTGCCGTCACGCAGCTTGATGAGGACGGTGTCTTCGCGCAAGGCCGAGAGGGCCTCCAACAGATAGTTGACGTTGAAGCCGATGCTGATGCCCTGAATGGCCGAATCGATGCTGATTTCTTCCTGGGCCTCTTCCTGCTCGGGGTTGTGCGCAACGATGTTGAGTACGCCGGGGTTGATGTCGAGCTTCACGCCTTTGAATTTTTCGTTCGACAGAATCGCTGCGCGTTGCAGGGCATTGCGCAGCAGATCGCGGTCAATGCGCATTTCCTTGTCTGCACCGATCGGAATGACGGCTTCGTAATCCGGGAACTTGCCTTCAATCAGTTTGGTGCTGAAGGTGACATCACTGCGGCTGATGCGCAGATGGTTGTTGCCGACCTCAAGCTCGATGTCGTCACTGCCGTCTTCCAGAAGGCGTTGCAATTCGAGCACGCCTTTGCGCGGCATGATGATCTGTTTGCGGTTCTCCACGCTTTCACTCAATTCGGTTTCACACAACGCCAAACGGTGGCCGTCGGTAGACACGCAACGCAGGGTTGTGCCTTTCAGATCGAACAGCAGACCATTCAGGTAATAACGGACATCCTGCTGGGCCATGGCGAAAGCCGTTCGCTCGATGAGTTCCTTCAGGGCAGCTTCTGGCACACGGATGCGTTCGATAATGGCGAGCTGGTCGTTTTCCGGGAAATCGCGGGCGGGCAGGGTTGCCAGGGTGTAACGGCTTTTGCCGGCCTGGATGGTGGCTTTGTCACCGGTATGGCTGAGCACGATTTTGCTGCCATCGGGCAGGGCACGCACGATATCGAAAAGTTTGCGTGCCGGAATGGTGACCTCGCCATCTTGACCGTCATCGATACTGCAGCGCGCAGCCAGCTCAACTTCGAGATCCGTTCCTTTCAGGCTCAATTGCCCGTTTTCCACCTGGACCAACAAGTTGCTCAGGACTGGCAGAGTCTGACGCCGTTCAACCACATTGACGACCTGTTGCAGGGGTTTCAAAAACGCTTCACGGGAGAGGCTAAAACGCATAGTGGAATTCCAATGACTAAGGTTAATTATTCAAACTGGTGGTGGTGGTAGTGTCCGGAAAACAACGGGATAACTTTATATGTTATTGATTTTTAACAAAATAACTGACAAAAAAGGGTGGTGAAAAGCGGCCATAAGAACTGTTGGTCATTTGTGGATAAGTTATTCCACGAATTTCCAACCACAAATTATCCACAACTTCTTCACCTGTATTACTCCGTCAATTTCCGAACCAATTTATCCCAATCTTCCCTGATTTTTCCATCCGATTCGCGCAAGCCCGAAATAACCCGGCAACCGTGCAGCACGGTGGTGTGATCACGGCCACCAAACGCCTCGCCGATTTCCGGCAAACTGTGTTCGGTCAGTTCCTTGGCCAAAGCCATCGCCACCTGCCGCGGCCGCGCCAGGGAGCGCGTGCGGCGCGCCGACAGCAGATCGGACAGCTTCAATTGATAGTAGTCTGCCACGGTTTTCTGAATATTGCTCAAAGAAATCACGGTGGCTTGGGCGCGCATCAGGTCGCGCAGGGTTTCCTGGGCGAATTCGAGCGTAATCGGCTTTCCGGTGAAGTTGGCGCGTGCCGCCAGAGTGTTCAGAGCACCTTCCAGATCGCGTACGCTGGAATGCAAGCGCTTGGCAATCTGCCAAGCCACATCGGCCGGAAAATCAATCCCGCGCCGCTGCGCTTTGTCCATCAGAATGGTGGCACGGGTTTCATCATCCGGCGGCTCCAGCACTACTGAAAGCCCCCAACCCCAGCGTGACTTCAGCCGCGGTTCGAGATTTTCGACCTCCCGCGGATAGCGGTCGCAGGTCATGATGATCTGCTGTTTGCCGTCCACCAGGGAATTGAAGGTATGGAAAAACTCTTCCTGGGTGGTGTTCTTTCCGGCAAAGAACTGAATATCGTCGATCAACAGGGCATCGACCTGCTGGAACTGCTTCTTGAACTGCGCCATGGTCTTGTCGGCCAAGGCTTTCATCATGGCGTTGAAGAACTGCTCGGAGCGCAGGTA
>JBEAYK010000293.1:1715-3147 GCA_041159305.1 Pseudomonadota bacterium | reverse complement strand
GCCTTGCTGCACCGTGTTTATGCCATCGGCATCACGCAGTTCGAATTCGCCGCGCAAGGGAAAGCGGCTGTCTACCGCGCGGATGTCGGCGAGCGCGACTGCACCGGCGGTCTGCACCATACTCGGAAAGTTCGCCGTCTGCGCAACCTGCAGGCCGAGTGCTACGGCGCGCTGCGGAATGGCGCTGGTAATCGGCGTGTCGGCACGCAATGCGGCATCGCCGCCGAGCAGGCGATTGGCTTCCTGCTGCAGTCCGGCTTCGGCACGGTCGGTGATCATACCGACCGCAGTGACCGCCATCACCGCCAGTACCAGGGCCATCAGCATCAGCCGTATTTCACCGGCGGTCAGATCGCGCCGGGTCTGCCGCCAAGCCAGTTTCAGAACGCTCATGCCACAAGGCGCCCGGCGTTCAGGCGCAGCTGACGCTGACAGCGTGCGGCAAGGCGCTCATCATGGGTCACCAGCACCAGGGTGGTGCCGCGGTTGGCGTTGAGTTCAAACAGCAGATCGGCGATGGCGCGACCGGTATCGGTATCGAGGTTGCCGGTCGGCTCATCGGCAAACAACACCGCCGGATCGACCACGAACGCGCGCGCAATGGCGACGCGTTGCTGCTCGCCGCCGGAGAGCTGGCGCGGATAGTGCTGCAGGCGCTCGGCCAGTCCGACCTTGCCGAGGATGTCGCGGGCCGCGCTTTCCGGATCGGCATGGCCGCTCAATTCCAGCGGCAGCATCACGTTCTCCAGCGCGGTCAGCGCCGGCAGCAGTTGGAAGTTCTGGAACACGAAGCCGACCGAGGCGCCACGCAGTTTGGCGCGGCCGTCCTCATCAAGTGCATTCAGCGCGGTGCCAAGGATGTCGACACCGCCTTCACTCGGCGTGTCCAATCCTGCCATCAGCGACAGCAGGGTGCTTTTGCCGGAGCCGGAGGCGCCGACGATGGCCGCGGTTTCGCCGCGGTTCAGGCTGAAGCTGACATCCTCGAGGATGCACAGTTCCGATTCCGGCAGTCGCACGCGCTTGCCGAGCTTTGTTACCCTGATGGCTGTACTCACTGATTGCTCCCGGAGATCCATGCGAAATCGCATCCGCTGTTTACTACATGCAGTCTGGCACAGCCAATATCAAGGTTTTGTGTGTCTGGCGCTTGTGCTGTTGGTCATGGCCGGACCGGTTTCGGCCAAACAGACCCTGTTGGTGATGGGTGATTCGCTGTCGGCGGCCTATAACCTGCCGTCCGAACAGGGCTGGGTGGCATTGACCGCCGCGCGCATGAATTCCACTCATCCCACTTGGCAGGTGGTCAATGCCAGTGTGTCCGGGGAAACCTCGGCCGGCGGCAAATCACGGTTGCCGGCGGCGCTGAAAACCCACAAGCCGGCGCTGGTGGTCATCGAATTGGGTGCCAATGACGGTCTGCGCGGGCTGC
>JBEAYK010000293.1:0-1709 GCA_041159305.1 Pseudomonadota bacterium | reverse complement strand
GGACTCCGCGGACTACCGTTGCCGCAGACCCGCGCCAATCTGCAGGCGATGATCCGGCAGGCCAAGGCTGCCGGCGCCAAGGTGCTGCTGATCGGCATCCAGATGCCGCCGAATTACGGCAAGGTCTATACCGACGGCTTCGCGGCGATTTACACCGATCTGGCCAAACAGGAAAAAACAGCCTTGTTACCTTTCCTGTTGGCCCCGATCGCACTGGACCGTTCGTATTTCCTGCCCGATCAGTTGCACCCGAATGCGAAAGGTCAGATCAAGCTGCGCGATCACGTCTGGCCGGCACTCAGGCCGCTGCTTTAACGCAGCATACAGCCGGAAAATTACTTCCCGTTATCGGCGCCGAAAATGGTGCGGATCAGCGCGCCTTGGCTCTTGCTGTCGAGCTCGCCGATGGCGCCCATCATCTGCACCATGGTCCGGCACTTCTGGATGTCGGGAACGTTCTTGTTGTTGAAATTGGCCAAACCGACCGCCGATTCCTTGCCGTATTTGGCCATCATGATATTCAGCATCTCGATGGTGATGCGCTGTGTTTCGGCTTCGTCAAGAACGCGCTCCGGCCCGGTATTGCCGGCGCGCATGACCCGGCCGGTGGTGACTATCATTCCGTCGTAGAATTTCGGACCGAGGGTGGACTCGAGCTTGGCATTGTCGCTATCGCTTACTGCGGTGTTGTTGTCCGAACTCAGGAAGGTCTTGCAGGTCGGTTCATCGCTGGCGCCGACATTCAGGATCTGGGTCAATACATTCATGAACGCGATGGCGCTGTCATCATCGCTGCGGCGCAGATAGGGGTTGATGCCGTCGAGCAGAATTTCACCGCTGATGCTGAGCACGAAATTCGGGGTCTGTGCGGTTTTGGGCTTGACCGCCGCATACAGGCGCAGACGGTTCAGCCAGTCGCGGCGGAAGTTGGGATTGTCTTCGGTGGCGATGCGCAGCGCTTCGTACTGCGCCGTCAGGGCGTCCATTTTCTTTTCATACATCGCGGTTTCGGCGGCATTGGCGGCTGAAACCGGAGCCATCGGCGGTGCCGGCGGCGGTGCTGGCGTGCTGGCCGGAGTGGCGGCCCAGAGCAGAGCCGGTGCGGACAGGCCGATGGCGGCCGCCAGAAAAATGGACTTGTTCATGAATGACACCCCTGAAAGTGGCTTCTATTGAAACAGAATTGTGATGATTTGTGGGCGGGCGCTGGGTATTAATTCAGCAGACGCCACTATTTGGTTTTGTACGCCAGCGTTTGCGCATGCGCTTCCCAGTTGCGGCCGTCGAAAGGCGAAATCCGCATATCTTCCGGCGGTTCGTCCAGGCAACGCATATTGACGTCGACGCCGTCGGGGTTCGAGCGCGGAATGTAAAACGGTTTGATGCCGCAGATTCGGCAGAAGTAGTGTTTGGCCACGCCGGTGTTGAAGGTGTACAGATGAAGTGAGGCTTCGCCCTGCAACAGTCGGAACGATGCCGCCGGTACGATCAGATGCAGAAAGCCGCTCATCCGGCAGATCGAGCAGTTGCAGTCCTCCACCTCCGGCCTGTCCGGCACGTCGACCTCGAAACGCACCGCACCGCAATGGCAGCCGCCGGCATGGATCATGTCATTGTCCGAAATAGATGCGCATCAACTGCGCGCGCAGTTCCGGCGGCTGTTCGGCGATCACTTCCAGCAGGCGTGAAACACCGCGGCAGCGCAGCGT
>JBEAYK010000061.1:0-11939 GCA_041159305.1 Pseudomonadota bacterium | reverse complement strand
GCGCAAGTTGCGCGAACGCATGAAAATTCCGGTATTCCACGATGACCAGCATGGCACCGCCATCATCGTCGGCGCTGCGGTCATCAATGCCTTGCATGTTGCCGGAAAGGCCATCGAAGACGTGAAACTGGCCACCAGCGGTGCCGGTGCTGCCGGCATTGCCTGCCTCGACATGCTGGTCGCGCTTGGACTGAAGCCGGAAAACATTCTGGCCATCGACCGCGACGGCGTGCTGTTCGAAGGTCGCGAAGGTCTGGATGCCGACAAAGCGCGTTATGCCCGCAAGACCGACAAACGCACACTGTCTGAAATCATCGAAGGTGCCGATATTTTTCTCGGACTGTCGGCCGGCGGTGTATTGAAGCCGGAAATGGTTGCCACCATGGCCGAGCGTCCGATCATTTTTGCACTGGCCAATCCCTATCCGGAAATCCTGCCGGATGCGGCAATAGCGGTGCGCCCGGATGCCATCATCGGCACCGGCCGTTCCGATTATCCGAATCAGATCAATAATGCATTGTGCTTCCCGTATATTTTCCGCGGTGCGCTCGACGTCGGCGCGACCTGCATCAACGAGGACATGAAGCGCGCCTGCGTCTATGCCATCGCCGAACTGGCACGCAAGGAAGCCTCCGATCTGGGGTCGGCTTACAGCGGTGAAACCCCGCGCTTCGGCGCCGATTACCTGATTCCGCGTCCGTTCGATCCGCGTCTGCTGATTTCACTGGCACCGGCCGTGGCCCAGGCCGCAATGCTCTCGGGCGTTGCCACCCGTCCGATTGCCGACATCCACGCCTACCGCGAGCAGCTGTCGCAGTTCGTGTACCGTACCGGTCTGCTGATGCGGCCGATGTTCGAGCGCGCGCGCGCCGATCTCAAGCGCGTGGTGTATGCCGAAGGCGAAGAAGAAACCGTGCTGCGTGCCGTGCAGACCGTGGTCGATGACGGCCTGGCCCGCCCGATCCTGATCGGCCGCCCGGCAGTGATCGAACGCCGCATCGAAAAGCTCGGCCTGCGTCTGAAGCAGGGCGTCGATTTCGATCTGACCAATCTCGATGATGATCCGCGCTTCAATGACTATTGGCAGCACTATCTGCAGATCATGGCGCGCAAAGGCGTCAGTCCGCCGGCAGCCAAAGCCATTGTGCGTTCGCGTGGCACCGTGGTGGCTGCCCTGATGGTCAAGCGCGGAGAAGCCGATGCCATGCTCTGCGGCATCGTCGGCAAATATTCCGGCAAGCTCAAGCACGTCATCGATGTCATCGGCGTCGATCCGGCGGTCAGTGCGGTCTCGGCCATGTCGGTGGTGATCAGCGACAAGGGCCCATTGTTCTTCACCGATACCCATGTCCAACATAGTCCGAGCGCCGAGCAGATCGCCGAAGCGGCGCTGCAGGCGGCATTCCGTAGCGGCGCTGCAGGCGGCATTCCGTCTTCGCCTGTTCGGCATCAATCCGAAAGTTGCCCTGGTCTGCCATTCCAACTTCGGTTCGTCGGAAGCGGCCAGCGCCAAAAAAATGCGCGAAGCGCTGCAACTGATTCTGGCGCGTTCACCACGTCTGGAAGTCGAGGGCGAGATGCATGTCGATGCCGCGCTGCGGCCGGAAATCCGTGATCGCTTGTTCCCGGATTCGCGCCTGACCGGTGCCGCCAATTTGTTGGTGATGCCAGATATGGATGCCGCCAATACCGCCTACAACCTGACCCGGGTAATGACCGACGGCATCGGCATCGGTCCGATTCTGATGGGCATGGCCAAACCGGTGCATGTGCTGACACCCTCTGCGACCGTGCGGCGCGTGGTCAACATGACTGCCATCGCCGCCGTGGAAGCACAGATCCGCGAGCAACGTGGGGCCTGATCGGCCTCCTGAAGACAATACAACATTAAGAGAACCTGGAAACCTGAAAAATACAACATTAAGAGAACCTGGAAAACGCTATGAGTTGGATGAATGATGTGCTGAACAACGACCACGATCCGAAGGAAACCCGGGAGTGGCTGGAGTCGCTGAAGGCCGTGCTCGACCACGACGGGGCCGAGCGCGCGCATCATCTGCTTGAACGCATGGTGGAGCTGACCCGTCGCGCCGGCGGCAATCTGCCCTTCCATCCGACCACCGAATACATCAACACCATTCCGGCCGAAAGCGAGCCGGCAATGGACGGTGATCTGGCCATGGAGTGGCGCATCCGCTCGATCATCCGCTGGAACGCGATGGCGATGGTGGTACGCGCCAACCGCAAGCCGGGCGAGCTCGGCGGGCACATCGCCAGTTTCGCTTCCAGTGCAACCTTGTACGATGTCGGTTTCAATTATTTCTGGCGTGCGCCGAGCGATACGCACCCGGGTGATCTGCTTTACATTCAGGGTCACTCTTCGCCCGGTATCTATGCCCGCGCATTCCTTGAGGGCCGCATCAGCGAAGACCAGCTCGACAACTTCCGCATGGAGGTTGACGGCCGCGGCGTATCCTCCTATCCGCATCCTTGGCTGATGCCGGATTTCTGGCAGACGCCGACGGTGTCGATGGGTCTGGGTCCGATCAGCGCCATTTACCAGGCACGCTTCTGGAAATACCTCGAAGGCCGCGGCCTGATGCCGAAAACCGACCGCAAGATCTGGTGCTTCATGGGCGACGGCGAATGTGACGAGCCGGAAAGCCTGGGCGCCATTGCACTGGCCGGCCGCGAGGGTCTCGACAACCTATGTTTCGTCATCAACTGCAATCTGCAGCGCCTCGACGGCCCCGTACGCGGCAACGGCAAGATCATTCAGGAGCTGGAAGGCAGCTTCCGCGGCGCCGGTTGGAACGTGCTGAAAGTGGTCTGGGGCAGTTACTGGGATCCGCTTCTGGCGCGCGACAACAGCGGCCAGCTGAAAAAAATCATGATGGATACCGTCGACGGCGAATACCAGAACTGCAAAGCCTTCGGCGGCGCCTACACGCGCGAACATTTCTTCGGCAAAACGCCGGAAACCGCCGAGCTGGTGTCCAAGCTCAGTGACAAGGACATCGCGCGCCTGAATCGCGGCGGCCACGATCCGCATAAGGTCCATGCCGCCTACGCTGCCGCTACCGCACACAAAGGCCAGCCGACCGTGATTCTGGCCAAGACCGTGAAAGGCTACGGTATGGGTTCGGCCGGTGAATCGCTGAACCCGACCCATCAGACCAAGAAGCTGGACACCGAGTCGGTCAAATCCTTCCGCGACCGTTTCAATATTCCGGTCAGTGACGAGCAGATCGAGAATCTCGGCTTCTACCACCCGGGCGAGGACTCGCCTGAAGTGCAATACATGAAAGCACGTCGCCAGGCCATGGGCGGCTACCTCCCGCAGCGACGTCAGAAGTCCGATTTGACCCTGCCGGTGCCGGCGCTCGAGACCTTCGAGCGTCTGCTGAAGTCTTCCGGTGACCGCGAAATCTCCACCACCATGGCCTTCGTGCAGACCCTCAACATCATCCTGCGCGACAAGGAAGTGGGCCCGCGCGTGGTGCCGATCGTGGCCGACGAAGCCCGCACCTTCGGCATGGAAGGTCTGTTCCGTCAGATCGGCATTTACGCGCCGTTCGGCCAGAAATACAAACCGGTCGATGCCGACCAGCTGATGTACTACCGCGAAGACACCGCCGGCCAGGTGCTTGAAGAAGGCATCACCGAAGCCGGCGCATTCTCCAGCTGGCTGGCCGCTGCCACCAGCTATTCCACCAACAATCAGCCAATGCTGCCGTTCTACATCTTCTACTCGATGTTCGGCTTCCAGCGCATCGGCGACTCGGCCTGGCAGGCCGCCGACATGCGCGCCCGCGGCTTCCTGCTCGGCGCCACCGCCGGCCGTACCACCCTCAATGGTGAAGGCCTGCAGCATGAAGACGGCCACTCGCATCTGCTGGCCGGCGCCGTGCCGAACTGCAAATCCTACGATCCGAGCTTCGGCTATGAAGTGACGGTCATCGTGCAGGAGGGCATGCAGCGCATGCTGGCCGAACAGCGCGACGAGTACTACTACATCACCCTGATGAACGAGAACTACCCGATGCCGGAAATGCCGGAAGGCAGCCGCGAGGGCATTCTCAAGGGCATGTACCTGTTCAAGGATGCCGGCAAAGCCAAGAAGGGCGAGTTGCGCGTGCAGTTGCTCGGCTCGGGCACCATCCTGCGCGAAGCCATCGCCGCCGCCGAACTGCTCGACAAGGATTTCGGTGTGTCCGCCGACATCTGGTCCTGCCCGAGCTTCAATGAGCTGCGCCGTGACGGCTTCGATGCCGAACGCTGGAACCGCCTGCATCCGGAAAGCGAAAAGCGTGCATCGCATGTCGAGCATTGCCTGGCCGGTCGCAGTGGTCCGGCCATCGCCGCCACCGACTATGTGCGCGCCTTTGCCGACCAGATCCGCGCCTTCGTGCCTATGCATTACACCGTGCTCGGTACCGATGGCTTCGGCCGCTCGGATACCCGTAGCAATTTGCGTCGATTCTTCGAAGTCGACCGCTATTACATCGCCCATGCCGCCATTGCCGCATTGGCGGCCGAGGGCAAAATGAACGCCAAAGATGTGGCACGCGCCATCAAAACCTATAACATCGATCCCGAGAAAGCCAACCCGATCGGCGTCTGACGCCGGCCTAACCGTGAGGTTTCCATGAAACAGCCCGTAATCCTGATTGCACTTCTCGCCGCCGGTAGCGCAAGCGCGGCCGATGCTCCAAGCTTCGACGCCCAGCGTCTTTCGCAGCATGTGAAGACGCTATCCTCGGATGCTTTCGAGGGTCGTGGTCCGAACACCGCCGGCGAGGAAAAGACCGTCGCCTATCTCATCGAGCAGTTCAAGGCTGCCGGTCTGCAGCCGGGCGGAGACAACAAAAATGGCAAGCGTCTGTGGACGCAGGCCGTTCCGCTCGGACGTTTCGAAATCAAAGGCCCAGTGCAGGCATCGGTGTCGCTCGGCGGCAAAGCCAAGCCCTTGCAGCAAGGCAACGAAATCGCCATCCGCGCATCCATGAACGGGCAAACAGCGGTCGCCATCAAGGACGCACCGCTGGTGTTCGTTGGTTACGGCGTGAAAGCACCGGAGCGCAACTGGGATGATTTCAAAGGCGTCGATCTGAAAGGCAAGATCGCCGTGGTGCTGATCAACGATCCCGATTTCGAAACCGGCCAGGGCGCCTTCGGCGGCAAGGCCATGACCTACTACGGCCGCTGGACTTACAAGTTCGAGGAAATGGCGCGTCAGGGGGCCATCGGCACCATGATCGTGCACGAGACCGCGCCGGCCTCCTACGGCTGGCCGACGGTGAAGAACTCCAACACCAATGTCATGTTCGACATCGTCCGCCAGGAGCCGCAGAAGTCGCATGCCCCGCTCGAATCCTGGATCCAACGCGATACCGCAGTGGCCTGGTTCAAACAGGCCGGTTTGAATTTCGACACCCTCAAGAAACAGGCGCAGACCCAGGCCTTCAAGCCGGTCACGCTCAAAGGCGTTACTTTCTCGGCCGATTATGCCGTCAATGCGCAGACCATCGTCTCGCAGAACGTGGTGGCCCGCATCGAAGGTAGCAAGAATCCCAAGCACACGGTCATTTACAGCGGGCACTGGGATCATCTCGGCGTCGGCGCGCCCGATGCCAAAGGCGACACGATTTACAACGGCGCGGTGGATAACGGCACCGGTATTGCCGGCATGATCGAGTTGGCGCGCGCTTACGGCAAAGCTCCGAAAACCCATCGTTCGGTGGTGTTCCTGGCAGTGACTGCCGAAGAAAAAGGTCTTCTTGGTTCCGAATACTACGCCGCCAATCCGGTATTCCCGCTGGGTAAAACCGTCGCCATGATCAACATGGATGCACTCAGCCCGGGCGGCAAGGCCCGCAACTTCAGCATCTCCGGCAGTGCCAAGCTGGATCTGCTCGATCGTCTGATAGCTACTGCCGAAAAATGGAATGTGTCGTATACGCCCGATTCGAAACCGGAAGCCGGTTACTTTTTCCGGTCCGATCACTTCCCGATGGCCAAGCGCGGCGTGCCGGCGATTTCCTATGGCAGTGGTGCTGACTTGCTTGAAGGCGGCAAAGCCGCTGGTGACAAGGAAAAGGCAGACTATACGGTAGCCCGTTACCATCAGCCGGCCGATGAATGGCAGGCCGGTTGGAGCTTTGAAGGCATGAGCCGCGATCTGGAAATCCTCTACACCCTGGGCCGCGATCTGGCCAACTCGAACGATTGGCCGAACTGGTCGGTGGATTCCGAGTTCCGCGGTGCACGTGACCAGAGCGCTTCCGAGCGCAAGGGTGACTGATCTGCGCGGCCGCCGCGCATGAAGTTGGTCAAACTGTTGGCCAACCTCGGTTACGGGTCACGCAAAGACGTGACCCGGCTGATCCGCAACGGCTGGCTGACCCGGCGTGACGGCAGCACCGTCGGTCTGGATGACGACTTCTTGCATGAAGACCTGATGGTCGATGATGAGCCGATCGATCCGCCGCAAGGGGTTCTGATTCTGCTCAACAAGCCGATCGGCTATACCTGCTCGACCAAAGATCCCGGGCGGGTGGTCTACGATTTGTTGCCGGAGCGCTTCCGCTATCGCAATCCGGTATTGAGCACGGTCGGCCGGCTTGATCGCGATACCTCCGGCCTGTTGATGCTGACCGACGACGGCCAGCTGCTGCATCGCATCATTTCACCGAAAGCCGAATTGCCGAAAGTCTATGAGGTGGAATTGGCTGAGGATCTGCGCGGCGACGAAGCCGCGCTGTTCGCCGCCGGAACGCTGCTGTTGGAAAGCGAAACCACGCCATTGGCACCTGCGGTGATGGAAACCATCGGCGCGCGGCATGCCCGCCTGACACTGATTGAAGGCCGCTACCATCAGGTACGGAGGATGTTCGCGGCCACCGGCAATCGTGTGCTCAGTCTGCATCGCAGTCGCACCGGCCGCCTCGATCTGGAAGGACTCGAACCGGGCCAGTGGCGTATCGTGCCGCGTGACGAGGCCGAGTCAAAATTATTCGCTTGAATGCGGAACGAATCATTCACGTGCAGAAAAAAGCCGCCCGTAGGCGGCTTTTTTGCAGGAACATCGGGCGTCAGTCGACGCGGACCACTGGCGGCGGGCTCCAGCTGCCGCTGCCCGGCGGAAGAACCGACGGCGCTTCGGTTTTTGGCCAATACAGGCGCATCACCATGTAAATCGGTCCGTTCGGTGCCGGCAGCCAATTGGCTTCCTTGTCCTTGCCGGGAGAGTCTTTCTGGATGTAGAGGGTGAGCGAGCCGTCGGCATTGGTTTTCATGCCGGGCAGCATCGGGGAGTTGATCAAATAGCGGTTGATCGGATTCTGGATCAGCAGCTGGCTCGTGCCGTCGTACATGGTGACTGACCAGAAGGCATTGACCGGCGGCAATTGTCCGGCGCCGAAAGTCAGGGTGTATTTATATTTGCTGCCATCGAGGACTTCGCCCTTGGCGTCCTCGCGCGTCATCGGGTA
The DNA here is from genome assembly GCA_041159305.1 of Pseudomonadota bacterium. Classification (GTDB taxonomy): domain Bacteria; phylum Pseudomonadota; class Gammaproteobacteria; order Xanthomonadales; family Xanthomonadaceae; genus Arenimonas. The sequence continues at coordinate 4,446 of JBEAYK010000061.1, read as the reverse complement.
CACGGCCTCTTCGGCATTGTTGCCGTAAATGCCGCCTTTGGCCGCAGCGGCACGCATCAGCCAGTCGCCGTTGTAAAACGCGGCATCGCCGAACATGGAGCCGACTTTCCAGCCATTGATGCTCTTTCTGCCGCTGTTGAGGAAAGTGTCGACTTTTTCCGCGCCCGACTTCATGCCCAGCATCATCGCCGCCTTGCGCGCGGCCGGCAGTTCCTTGAACGCGAACGGTGCATCGGTTCCGATGCCCAGACGCGCCAGTTTCGCCCGGATGGCTTTGTCCTGGGCTGACTCCGGCACGAACTGCAGCGCGGCATCGAGGTAATCAAAGAAGTCCGATTTGATGCCGGCATTGCTGGCGGGCGGGAAGGTGATTTGCGCCGCCACCGGCGGTGCCGGCTGCTTCAGGTAGGCGGACAGCGGCTGCACCCGGTATCCGGCCTGGATCATTTTCACATTGTCCAGATCCCCGGGGTTGAACAGTTGGGTGCGGAAGATGCTCAGGCCAAAAGGCGTCGTCGCACGGAACACCTGTTTGATGCCATCAGGAGTCTGGCCATTCCAGTCCGGGCCGGCCACCAGATAATCGCCGCCATCGCTGCCGGTCGCGCGGCTGCCGATGTAGCCGTAGTTGAAGGTGTTGCCGAGGTTGAACTCGGGCATGTCGTACTCGCCGCGGTTCTTGTCCACCGCCGGTACCGAAATCACCATCGGCTCGGCGCGCAGGTCCAGCCAGAGCATGGAATAGGGCGTGTCACTGTTGGGGGTGACCACCGCAGTGTCCTCATAGGTGAAAACTCTGGACTCGCTGGAAATGGTATTGAACGGGGCCTTGTACTGGCCGGAGTCTTGATTGAGGACAAATTCATTCATCACCGCATAGTTCATCACAATCGGCAAACCGTAAATGAAAGCCTCTTCGGCAATGGCTTTGGCTTCTCCCGGGTCGGGCGCTTCGGTAGCGGCGGCCTCTTGCTTGGGAGAATTGCAGCCGGCGGTCATCAACATCGCTGCCGTGACGCCGAGCGCCATGGCCAGCGTTTTTGCTCTGAATGTGTTCATGCGGATTTCCCCAAATCATGGTTGTTGTCGTGATTATTGCACAACTTGTCAGCGTCGCTGTCGCGGATAGGCATGACTTCCGGCCATTGTCGCCGGCAGCCGGCGGGCCTATGCTTGGCTGATAACCCCACCAAGGAGACCGGCATGCGCCGTCTATTCACACTCATTCTGGCCCTATGCCTGTTCAGCGGCGCGTTGGCCGCGCAGGAGCCCACCACCGCATCCGGCGAGCGCGAACTGCCGGCCGGCCTGATCGTGCCCGAAGCCGCAAAACCCGGCCCGACTTTCGATGTTGATAAAGCAACCCAGTCCTACATCGACCTGTTGAGCCCGGAACAACGGGCGCAATCCGACGCCTATTTCGAGGGCGGCTACTGGCTGCAGCTGTGGGGCTTTCTCTACGGATTGCTGGTCTGCACCGTGCTCATCGTGAGTGGACTGTCGGTCAAAATGCGGGACACCGCCAAACGCATCAGCCACCGGCCTTGGTTGTATACCGCCATCTATGGTGCGTTCTGGCTGCTGTCTGCCGAGTTGCTGAGTCTGCCCTGGGCGCTGTATACCGGATACTTCCGCGAGCATGCCTATGGCCTGTCCAATCTGTCGATGGGTGCCTGGTTCGGCGAAGCCGGAAAAGGACTGCTTGTCAGTCTGATCATCATGCCGTGGCTGATTGCCGGCATCTTCGCAGCGGTACGCAAGGCCGGAGAAAGCTGGTGGCTGCGCGCCGGCGTTGCCAGCTTCGCGTTCCTGCTGTTGCTGATCATGGTTTCGCCGGTGTTCATCAACCCGCTGTTCAACGACTACAAGCCACTGCCGGAAGGCCCGGTCAAATCGGCGATTTTCTCCTTGGCGCGTGCCAACCAGATTCCGACCGACAATGTGATGTACTTCGATGCCTCCAAGCAGACTACCCGGGTCAGCGCCAATGTTTCCGGTTTTGCCGGCACCACCCAGGTCAGTCTCAATGACAATCTGTTGAACAAGACCTCGTTGCCGGAAATCAAGGCGGTCATGGGCCACGAGATGGGCCACTACGTGCTCAATCACGGCGTCCGCAATCTGGCCTATATCAGCATCGTGTTGATGTTCGGCTTCTGGTTCGTGCACAAACTGATCGATCGCATCATCGCACGGGTCGGTGTACGCTACGGCATTACCGAACGTACCGATCCCGCGGTATTGCCGATCGCGGTGGCGGTATTCAGTTTCTATATGCTGCTGGCCACGCCGGTGATCAATACCATCACCCGGACCGCCGAAAGAGAGGCGGATCTTTACGGATTGAATTCGGCGCGTGAACCGCATGGTTTCGCCACCGCCGCCATGCGTCTGAGCACCTACCGGAAAATACAGCCCGGGTTCTGGGAAGAAGTGATTTTCTATACGCATCCCAGTGGCTACAACCGCGTCCGTTCATCGATGCTGTGGTTGCAGGAGAACCAGGACCTGGCCACCGGCCAGCCCTGAACCGAATCGATTGCGGAATAAAACAGGAGGGCTTGCCCTCCTGTTTCATGCGCGGCATTCACGCCCTGCGCACATTTCCAACACAACACGCTCACGCGAATCTGACGCGCTCTGCACAGCCGCATCGGCATAGTGGCGCTGTGCCAAAGCACACCTCCCATGAACCGCAGAAGGAAATTCCATGAACGTATTCAAGCATGCCCTGTTCGCCCTCGCACTGGCCGGCGTCAGCTCCGCCGCACTGGCGCACAATCATGAAAAGAAAGAAGCCGGTACCATTGTGGCCGTTGCCGCAGGAAATCCGGACTTCTCGACGCTTGTCGCCGCCGTGAAGGCCGCCGGTCTGGTCGACACTTTGAATTCCGCCGGACCATTCACCGTGTTCGCGCCGACCAACGCGGCCTTTGCCAAGCTGCCGGCAGGCACCGTGGAAAGTCTGCTCAAGCCGGAAAACAAAGCCAAGCTGACCGCCATCCTGACCTATCACGTGGTCGCCGGTAAAGTCACCGCCGCCGATGTGGTCAAGCTGAAAAGCGCCGACACCGTGAACGGCAAAGCCGTGAAGATCACGGCCGGCCATCACGGCGTCAAGGTCAACGACGCCAACGTCACCGCCACCGACATCAAAGCCAGCAACGGCGTGATTCACGTGATTGACACCGTATTGATTCCGTAATTATCTGTAGCAAAAAAAGGCGGCCCTCGGGCCGCTTTTTTTTGGGTTCAAATCGAGGGCGGCTCATTTCTGCTTCGGTAGCGTGCGGTCAGATAAACGGTAATCAGCACGAACAACAGTCCGGCAGCGGAAGCGAACACCAGTGGCAATCCTTTGCCGGTGTAACGGTAAAGCGCGACGGCGTAGAACAGCGAAATCGAGGAAGACACGATCCAGATCGACCAGGACCGCAGGGAAAGGTCGCGACTGGACTTGGTGTCGATTAGTTTCTTCCACTGCGGCAGATAGGCGATCAGGGAAATCACTGGAACCGCCGACTGCAGCGTGCCTGCAACGACCAGCATGTAATAGACGTCACTCACGGTGCGCCAGCGGTCAGTCGCGGAAGTTCTCGAACTGCAAGGGCAGTTCGAAATCCTTGGACTTCAGCAGGGCAATCGCTTCCTGCAGGTCATCGCGCTTCTTGCCCATCACTTTCAGCTTGTCGCCGTTGATCTGGGAGTCGACCTTCAGCTTGGCGTCCTTGAGCGCTGCCGCGATTTTCTTGGCGGTCTTCTGTTCGATGCCGGATTTCAGCGTGACTTTCTGTTTGGCCGTGGCCAGATTCACCTCCGGCTCGCCGATGTCCATGCACCGGGCATCGATGCCGCGCGCGATCAGACGGGCCTTCAGGATGTCGAGCATCTGCTGGACCTGGAAATCGCTGGGTGCCTGCAGGGTCACTATGAATTTTTCGAGCGTGAACGAGGCTTCAACATTTTTGAAGTCGAACCGGTTCTTCAGCTCGCGGTTGGCGATGTCGATGGCATTGGTCAGTTCGTGGCTGTCCACTTCGGAAACGATGTCGAATGAGGGCATAGATCCTCCGGAAATAATGTTGCTAGTGTGACTCGGCGACGGAGGATGTGCAATCATGGGACATGTCCCACGATGCCAAAAACGACAACAAACGCCGCGGCATCCTGATGATGCTGCTGGCTTGCCTGTTCTTCAGCCTGATGGATGCGGTGATGAAGGGACTGACCGCCGATTTTCCGCCGATGCAGGTCACGGCCCTGCGGGCCATGAGCTCGCTGCCGCTGATTCTGCTGTATGTGCACTGGCGCGGCGCCTGGGCCTCGCTTTGGCGGGTGCGCTGGCCGCTGCATCTGCTGCGGGTCGGTCTGGGGGTGCTGATGCTGACCCTTTTCATCTATGCCATCAAGCGTCTGCCGCTGACCGAAGCCTATGCGATTTTCTAC
>JBEAYK010000060.1:0-9399 GCA_041159305.1 Pseudomonadota bacterium | reverse complement strand
CATTGATGGCGCCGACCGAGCTTTTGGCCGAACAGCATGCACGTACTTTCACGGCTTGGTTGGCACCGCTGGGCATCGATACGGTGTTCCTTGCCGGCAAGCAAACGGCCGCATTGAGAAGGCAGAACCTGCAGCGCATCGCCGATGGCGCCGGCATGGTCATCGGTACCCATGCGCTGATGCAGGATCACGTGCAGTACCGCCGGCTGGATTTGGTCATGGTCGACGAGCAGCACCGTTTCGGCGTCGACCAACGCCTGAGTCTGCGTGACAAGGGGGAGTCCGAAGCGCATTCCCCGCATCAGCTGATTCTGACCGCTACCCCGATTCCGCGGACCTTGGCGATGTCGGCCTATGCCGATCTGGATGTGTCGATCATCGATGAACTGCCGCCCGGCCGCACGCCGGTGCAGACCGTGGCCCTTGCCAACAGCCGCCGCGACGAAGTGATTGCCCGCATCCGCGATTATTGCGGGCAGGGCAACCAGATCTATTGGGTGTGCACGCTCATCGATGAATCCGAAGACATCCAGGCGCAGTCGGCGCAGGCCGCTTTCGATCTGATCGCCGGAAGTCTTCCAGGCATCGAGGTCGCGTTGCTGCACAGCAAGGTTCCCCCTGCCGAGAAGAGCCGCATCATGCGCGATTTCAAGGACAATCGCATCCAGGTATTGGTCGCCACCACCGTCATCGAAGTCGGCGTGGACGTGCCGAATGCTAGTGTGATGGTGATAGAGAACGCCGAACGTCTCGGTTTGGCCCAGCTGCACCAGCTGCGCGGCCGGGTCGGGCGGGGCAGCACTGCTTCGCACTGCCTGCTGATGTACCAAGCTCCGCTATCCGCCATGGCGCGGGAGCGCATCGAGGTGATGCGGCAAACCGATAACGGCTTTCTGATTGCCGAGAAGGACCTGGAGCTGCGTGGCCCCGGTGAATTGCTGGGTACACGGCAGACCGGCGATACCGGTTATCGCATTGCCGATCTGTCCCGCGATGCCAGCCTGCTGCCGGAGGTATTGCGTCTGGCCGAACGTCTGATGCAGCGTTATCCTGAACAATCCGATCTGCTGGTCGCGCGTTGGATCGGCAGTGCCGCCCGCTTCGCCCATGCCTGAGAATCCGCCATGAACGAGTCCATTCCACTGCTGATTGATACCGACCCGGGCGTCGATGACGCGCTTGCGCTGTTGATGGCATTCAACAGTCCGCGCCATCACCTGCTCGGTCTGTGCATCACGGCCGGCAATGTCGGACTGGATTACACGACTGCCAATGCCCTGAAATTGTGTGAAGTCGCCGGCGTGAGCGTGCCGGTGTATCCGGGCTGCGACCGGCCGCTGGTGTTCGTGGCCGAGGATGCGTCCTACGTGCATGGCCGTGACGGCTTCGGCGATATTGCTTATGAACCGGCACATCTCCAGCCTGAAGCAGAACATGCCGCGCTCGCCATCCTGCGCGAATCGCATGCCCATGCCGGCAAGCTGTTGTTGGTCACATTGGGTCCGCTGACCAATCTGGCCTTGGCTGTCCGGCTGGATCCGAGCTTGCCGTCCCGGATCGGCCGTTTGGTGGTGATGGGCGGTGCCGTGACCGGCAAAGGCAATACCAGCATCGCCGCCGAATTCAATATCGCGTTCGATCCCGAGGCGGCTGCCATCGTGTTCGAGAGTTTTCCCGATATCGTTCTGGTCGACTGGGAGGCGGTGCTCCGGCATGGCTTCCGCCACACTGCTTTCGAGGACTGGCTTGCAGGGGGCAGCCCACGGGCTGATTTTTATGACCGGATTTCCCGGAAAACCCGGCTCTGGGCCGAGGGTAAACGTGGCGATCACTGGCATAGCGCCGATGCACTGGCCATGATGGTCGCCCTGCATCCAGAATATATCATTGAAAAACAAAGATATTTTATACATGTGGAAACCGCAGGCAGTCAATCCCGCGGGGCGACCGTGGTGGATTGGCTCGAACGATCCGGCAGGATGGCTCAGACCGAAATCGTCCTGAAGCTCGATCAGGCACGGTTCGAGCTCCTGATTCAGGACGCTTTGGGCGTGCGGGTCTGAACAAAAGTCCAACGGAACTTGCCGGCAAGGGCTGGTTTGGGCTATAATTTCCGTCTTTCTTCACGCATATCCAGTGGGTTCACCATGAAAGCCGATATCCATCCGCAATACAAAGACGTCGTGTTCCAGGACGTGACCTCCAATTTCGCCTTCCTGACCCGTTCGACCCTGTCGAGCAAAGAAACCATCAAATGGGAAGACGGCCAGGAATACCCGCTGCTGAAAGTCGAAATTTCCTCGGCCTCGCATCCCTTCTACACCGGCAAGCAGAAGCTGGTCGACACCAGCGGCCGCGTCGACAAGTTCCGCAAACGCTACGCCAAGTAATTCTGAAAAAACCACCTTCGGGTGGTTTTTTTTCGCCTGTTCGGGCGATGACGCGGCAATCATAGCTGTGCGATAATAATGCACCCAAGCCAACGAGCGCCAGTCGGGCCAATGTCACAGGAGCGAGCCGTGTCCAACAAATCCTTCACTCTGCAGGCCGGCGACAAGACCGTCGAACTTCCGGTGCTGTCCGGCAGTACCGGTCCGGACTGCGTCGACATCGGCAAGCTGTACAAGGAAACCGGCAGCTTCACATACGATCCGGGCTTCATGTCGACCGCCAGCTGCCGCAGCGCGATCACATATATCGATGGCGATGCCGGTGTCCTCCAGTACCGCGGCTATCCGATCGAACAGCTGGCTAAACATTCCAACTTCACCGAAGTCAGTTATCTGCTGATGAACGGCGAGCTTCCGGATGCCGGCCAATTGGCCAAGTTCGAGCACGAAGTCACGCACCACACCATGATGCACGAGGCTTTCCGTACCTTCCTCTACGGATTCCGCCACGATGCCCACCCGATGGCGATGCTGACCGGCATGCTCGGATCCCTGGCGGCCTTTTATCACAGTGACCTGAACCTGGATGACCCGGAAGAGCGCCGTCTGGCCGCCATTCGCCTGCTGGCCAAAGTGCCGACCATCGCCGCCGCCTGTTACCGTTATTCCATCGGCTGGCCGATCCGCTACCCGAAGAACAATCTCGAGTATGTCGACCGTTTCCTGCATATGATGTTCGAAGTGCCGAGCGAGCCGCTGGAACTCAAACCGATCGCGGCAAAGGCACTCGATTTGCTGTTCATCCTGCACGCGGATCACGAACAGAACGCTTCGACCTCGACCGTGCGTCTGGTCGGTTCGACCGGTGCCAATCCCTATGCCTGCGTCGCCGCCGGCGTTGCCGCGCTGTGGGGTCCCGCACATGGCGGTGCCAACGAAGCCGTGCTGACCATGCTCAATGAAATCGGCCGTCCCGAAGACGTCGGCAGTGCCATCGCCAGGGCCAAGGACAAGGAATCCGGTTTCCGCCTGATGGGCTTCGGTCACCGCGTGTACAAAAACTTCGATCCGCGCGCCAAGATCATCCGTGAAATGTGCCACGAGGTACTGAACGAACTCGGTGTCAACGATCCGCTGCTGGAAGTCGCGATGCGTCTGGAAGAAGCCGCATTGAAGGACGATTACTTCATCCAGCGCAAGCTTTACCCGAACGTCGATTTCTACTCCGGCATCATCTACAAGGCGCTCAACATCCCGACCGAGATGTTCACGGTCATGTTCGCCATCGCACGCACCGCCGGCTGGGTTTCGCACTGGCTCGAGCAGCAGAATGATCCGGAAAACAAAATCGGCCGTCCCCGCCAGATCTATACCGGTGCGGTCAACCGCGATTACACGCCGCTGGCCAAACGCTGATCCGCATCGCTTGCGAAAAACGCCCCGAAAGGGGCGTTTTTCATGGGCGGTAAACAACCGGCTCAGAAAATATCGTAAGCCTGCTCGGTCTGCTGCTGGAAGGATTCATCGGAGGGCACCTGCATCATTTCAAGGTCGTATTGTTCTTCCTTGAAGTAGTCGCCGTTTGCCGACTTGATGATCCCTGCCGGCGGATCCATGTTCTTCAGCGGCACGCCGTCAAGCGCGGCGCGCATGTAATCGATCCAGATCGGCAACGCGGCGCGGCCGCCGTATTCGCCATAACCCAGCGGTTTGAAATCATCGCGGCCGACCCAGACCGTGGTCACCAGATTGCCGCCGAACCCGGAGAACCAGGCATCGCGGTGGTCGTTGGTGGAACCGGTCTTGCCGCCGATGTCCGGCCTGTTCAACACTTTCGCTTCCACGGCGGTGCCGCGCCGGACCACGTCCAGCATCATGTCGCTGATCAGGAAGGCGTTGCGCGGATCGATCGTCTGTGGTGCCAGTACCGTCACCGGCGGACCGACGAAGGCCGGATCGAACATGCCGGTATTCTGAGCGGTATCGTTCTTGCCGAGACCGTCCGCGCTGAGATCGAAGCCATCGACCACCACCGCTTTGCTGACATCGCCGGCAAGACGTTCCGGACAGAGCGCACAGGCGCGCTTCGGATGCGTGTAAGCGACTACGGTGCCGTCGGTATCGGTGATGCTGCGGATGAAATACGGATCGACCAGGTAGCCGCCGTTGGCGAACACGGTATAGCCGCGTGCAACCGACATCGGCGTCAGCGAAGCGGTGCCCAATGCCATCGACAGGTTGGCCGGCAGGCTGTCCTTGCTGAAACCGAATCGAGTGATGTAATCCCGGGCGTAATTCATGCCGATGCCGTCAAGCAAACGGACCGACACCAGGTTGCGCGATTGCACCAGTGCCTCGCGCAGCCGGATTGGACCCATGAAACCGCCACGGTCGTTTTTCGGCCGCCATACATTACCCTTCCGGTCTTTGAATACCACCGGCGCATCCAACACGATGCTCGAGGGCGAATAGCCGCGTTCGAAGGACGCGGTGTACACGAATGGTTTGAAACTCGAACCCGGTTGCCGTTTGGCAGTGGTGGCGCGGTTGAAGTTGGAGGCCGAATAGGCGAAGCCGCCGACCAATGCACGCAAAGCACCATCCTCCGGATCCAGGGATACTAATGCCGCCTGCGCGCGCGGAATCTGGGCAAGGCGCATCGTTTTATTCGAGAGCTCCTGGAGTCGAACCATATCGCCCGCCTTGACCGCGCCCGACAGGGATTTTCCGGTTCCGTCGGCGGCCGACGGACCGAGCGCAAGGGTACGTCCATCATCCAGCAACGCTTTCGCGGAATTGCCGCTGACCGACAACATCAACGTTGCCGGAAGACCGCCGATACGCGGGCGCTGGCGTAAGGCTTTCAAGAGTTCGGCTTCGGACTTTCCGGCCACATCGATGGTCGCCTCGGCGCCGCGCCAACCATGCCGGCGGTCGTACTGCATCAACCCGTTACGAACTGCGCTCTGCGCGGCCAGCTGGTCCTTGCTGCTGACCGTGGTGGTCACTTTGAAGCCACTGACAGTGGCTTTATCACCATAACGGCGCACCATTTCGATGCGCACCATCTCCGCCAGATAAGGGGCATGCAGTTCGGTGACCTGCTCATGGGCCTTGGCGGTATTCGGTTCAGCCTGCGCAGCGCGCATTTCGGCCTCTGAGATGAATCCTTCCTCGGCCATGCGCTGCAGGATGTAATTGCGCCGGATCATCGAGCGTTCCGGGTTGCTGAGCGGGTTGCCGGAGGAGGGGAATTTCGGGATGCCGGCCAACGTCGCCGATTCGGCAAGACTCAGCTCTTCAAGCTTTTTTCCGTAATAAAAGTCCGCTGCCGCCGCAATGCCGTAGGCACGGTTACCGAAAAAGATCTTGTTGAGATAAAGCCCGAGAATTTCATCCTTGCTCAGTTCCCGCTCCATCTTTAGCGCCAACAGCATTTCCTTGAATTTCCGGAAGTAGCTGTATTCGTTGCTGAGGTAGAAGTTGCGCGCCACCTGTTGGGTGATGGTGCTGCCACCCGGAACGCGTTCGTCGCTGGTCGTCGCGGTCAGCCAGACCGCGCGTGCGATTCCGCGCCAATCCAGACCGATATGTTTGTAGAAATGGGCGTCTTCGATGGCAATGACCGCATTCTTGGTTTGCGCAGGAATGTCCTCGATGCGGGTCGGATAGCGCCGGTTTTCGCCGAACTCAGCAATGAATTTGCCGTCGCTGCTGTAAACCGTGAGCGGCATCTGCCAGTCGACACGCTTCAATTCTGTGACGTCGGGCAAATTTGGCATGATGCTGAAATAGGCGATGGTCAGACCCAGGGCAAGGCCGGAAAGCCTAAAACAGTCAATACAATCAGCCGCTTGATGATTTTTAACATGCCATTTGCCACTGAAATACCACGATCGGGCATTCATTGTAGCCTTTCCGGCGGATGGCGTGCCAGACAGCTCCGGCACAACCGAGGTTTCGGATGATTTTAGTAAAAAACTTGCTAAATCCCCGAAAATCGTTATTTAATGTAACCACATAAGAATGTACCGTAACGGCATAATAATGGCGTTCAAGTGCCTAACTGGGGGAAACAGTGCAATTATTCGGTGAACAATCAGCGCCGTTGATCGGGATTGATATCAGTTCCGCAGCCGTCAAAGTGCTGCAACTGAGCAAAAGCGCGGGTCGCTACCGTGTCGAGCATTACGCCGTCGAACCGCTTCCGGCCAACCCGAGCGGCGACAAGTCGGCGGTGCAGACCGAAGTCATCGGGGCTGCCATCAAGCGCGCCGTTGCCAAGTCGGGTATCAAATCCAAACATGCCGCCGTCGCCATTTCCGGATCGTCGGTCATCACCAAGATCATTACCGTGACTGGCGGTGTTGATGATAAGGCCATGGAAGAGCAGGTTTTCGACGAGGCTTCCAACCATATTCCTTATCAGATGGAAGAAGTCAGTCTGGATTTCGAAGTGCTCGGCCCGATACCCAATAGCGAGTCCGTGCAGGTGATGATTGCCGCGGCACGTACCGAAAACGTGGAAGCGCGTCAGGCCGAACTTGAAGTTGCCGGCCTTGAAGCCCGGGTGGTGGATGTCGAAGTGTTTGCCCTCGAGAATGCTTTCAAACTCATTTTCAATCAGCTCGACATTCCTGCCGGTGGCCTGACCGCGGTGGTCGATATCGGTGCCAATCTGACGACACTGAACGTCATCAAGGATGGCCGCAGCATTTACTCCCGTGAGCAGGTCTTCGGCGGCAAGCAGCTGTCCGAGGAAATCATGCGGCGCTACGGCCTGAGCTTCAGCGAAGCCGGTGCCGCCAAAAAGCTCGGCGGTCTGCCGGAAAGCTACGAATCCGAAGTGCTCGAGCCGTTCAAGGAAGGGGTTGCTCAGCAGATTTCGCGTTTGCTGCAATTCTTCTATTCCGGCAGCGATTTTTCCCGCGTCGACCAGATCGTTTTGGCCGGCGGCACTGCGTCCATTGCCGGCCTTGATCAGGTCGTTGAGCAGCACCTCGGCGTCAGCACCATGACGGCCAATCCGATCGCAAGCATGACGGTCAGTCCTCGGGTCCAGGCGCATGCCCTGGCCGCCGATGCGCCGGCTCTGCTGATTGCGTGCGGACTCGCCCTGAGGAGTTTCGACTAATGGCCAAAATCAACCTATTGCCATGGCGCGAAGAGCGCCGTAAATCGCAGCAGCGCCAGTTCAACGGCATGCTGGGTCTGGCCGCAGTGGCCGGCTTGGTGCTGAGCGCCTTGGTCTATCTTTATTATTCAGGGCAAGTCACCGGGCAGAACCAGCGCAATGAACTGCTGCGCCAGGAAATCGCTGCGGTCGAAGTCAAGATCAAGGAAATCGAAGAGCTCGACAAGCGCAAAGAAAGCCTGCTGGCGCGTAAGAAGGTCATCGAGGAGCTCCAAGGCAAACGCTATGAAATGGTCAGCCTGTTCACCGAACTGGCCAAAACCATCGCCGATGGCGCCCAGATTTCCACCATCCGCCAGAGCGGCCCGGATCTGGTCATCCAAGGCCGTGCCCAGTCGAATGCACGCGTCAGTAGCTACATGCGCAACATCATGGCGTCGCCGGTCGTTTCCGACCCCGATCTGACCGTGATCGAAGCCCGTGGCGGCGACCGCGCTCTGCCGTATGAATTCATTCTCAATGCCAAGGTGAAAGCGCCTGCTGCCGAAGCGGATCAGGCCACCGAGGCCGCACCGGTACAGGGGGGTGCGCAATGAAGAACATCAATCTCAGTGATATCGATTTCAAATCATCGGGATCCTGGCCGAAGGAGCTGAAATACGGCGTCTGCGTATTTCTTGTTTTCCTGATTCTGCTGGGCGCCTGGTTTTTCATGATCAAGGACAAGCGTGATGAAATGCTGCGTCTGGAATCGGATGAAACCGCGTTGCGCGCCGATTTCGAAAACAAGCAGGCACGCGCATCCAATCTGGAGCCGCTCAAGCAGCAATTGGTTCAGATGGAGCTTATCCTCCAGCAGATGTTGCGTCAGTTGCCCAGCAAGAATGAAATGCCTGATCTGATCGTTGACGTATCGCAGCAGGCCCTTGAGAGCGGCATCACCAACGAGCTGTTCCAGCCCGGTCCGGAAACGCCGCGAGAGTTTTATGCCGAAAAGCCGATTTCGATACGGATGGTGGGCAACTACCACCAGTTCGGCGCCTTCATGAGCGGTGTGGCTTCCTTGCCGCGCGTGGTCATCATGACCATGCATGATATTTCGCTGAAGCCCCGCGGCACCAACAACGAATTGCTGGAAATGGCCGGCACCATCAAAACCTACCGCTACCTGGATCCCGATGAACAGGCCGCGGCTCCGGTGGAAGGGGGTGCGCCGTGATGATTTCACTGCGTAACACCCGTTGGCTGTTGCTGGCTTCTGCCGTACTGCTGGCCACCGCCTGCACCAAAGGCGATTCCGATCTGCGTGAATGGATCAACGTGGTCAAGAATAAACCGGCTCCGCCGCTGGATCCGTTACCGCTGGTCCAGGATCCGCCGGTCGTGGTGTATTCACCGGAAGGACTGCGCGATCCGTTCACTAAGCCGCCGCTCAACCGTATGTCCAATACCGGTGGACCGAGCCCCGACTTGAACCGCCGTCGCCAGCCGCTGGAAGCCTATACGCTCGATACGCTCAGCATGGTTGGCAGCATCGGCACCGGCCCCGGCCTTTCCGCGCTGGTGCTGGCACCGGATAAAGTGACTTACCGTGTGCGTCCGGGCGTTTATCTCGGCCAAAGTGACGGCCGTGTGGTCGCTGTTTCGGGCAACCGCATTGAATTGGTTGAACTGGTACCTGACGGCAATGGCGGTTGGCTTGAAAGGCAGGCGGTTATTGCGTTGAACGAATCAAATAGTGGGGAAAAGAAATGACAAATATTTTCAACAGCAAATCGCAGGGCGCCGGCATCAAGACCGGTTTGCTTAGCGCCGCACTCTGCCTTCTGTTCGCGCAGACCGCGTGGGCCGACAACGTCCTCAAGGATGTCAAAG
>JBEAYK010000059.1:0-9870 GCA_041159305.1 Pseudomonadota bacterium | reverse complement strand
GGGTTTGGGCACGGGTGCCGGTATTGATTCCGAGCGCTGCGCCGGCGGGATGGGTTTCGGCGCGCTGACGGTGGGTTTTTCCGTCGAAGCAAGCGACGACGCAGCCATTGGCACGGGTTTTGCAGGCACCGTCGTGGTCACAGGTCTTGGCAATGCGGCGTTCACCGCGACTGCCGGCGCTGGCACAAAAGCGGTTTTTGGCGGCGCGAGCTTAACCGGGCTCAGGGGCAAGGCGGCCAAGGCTTTCGCGAGCGTGGCGTCTGCCGCCGGCACAGCGGGTTCTTTGGCCTGCTCGGCGCCGTCCACATACACCGGCGCGTCCGGCATCAGACTGACTACCAACAATGCCGATGCGGCCAACAACAAGACACCCAGAAACAGGGGGAAACGGCTTCGGCGTACCGGCATCACGGCCATGTCCGGAAACTCGGCGGGCGCCATCGGCACCGGATTTTTCAAGCTCGTCCATGCGCTGTTGACGCGCTCGGCCAGGACCTGATGGTCGGGATTGCGATCCGGATGCAGCCACTTGATCAGCAGCCGGTGATGCGTGCGCGCCACCAGCAGATCATCATGCGCCAGCAGCGCCAGACGGCGACGCGGATCGGCATCGGCATGCAGACAGACCTGTTCCAGAAAGCCGGCAGCGGCCAGGCGATCGGAGTCGGAGGCGGCGGCGTCACCGGTCGCGATACGGATCAGACCACCCATGTCCGGCGGCAAGGGCGCACGCTGCAGGTCCGTCAGCAGTGCCGGCTGATCGCGTAACCGGATGGCCTGCTGCAGGGCGGAGGGCGCACTCATCGGGTCAGTTTTTTCGGGGTGTCGCCGCCGTAGCTGTAATAGTTGTACGCGCCGTAGCCGGCGCCATAGCCATAGCCATAGCCATAGCCGTAACCGTAGGCAGCATGCTTGGCTTCGAATTTATTGATGAGCACACCGACCAGACGCGCACGTGCCGACAGCAGGCGTTTCACGGCATTGGCGGCAATCAGTTTGCGGGTCACGCCGGCCTCGACCACCAGCAGCACACCTTCCACATTCGAGGAAATGATCGGCGCATCGGCCAAGCCCATTACCGGCGGACCGTCGATGATGACCTGATCGAAGTGGGCCAGACCATACTCCAGCAGGCGACGCATATTGTCGTCGTGCAGCAGTTCGGCCGGATTCGGCGGCAGCGGCCCGGTGGTGATCACGCTCAGCCCGGGATAATCGGTGCCGCGGATGATGACCTCGAGCGCCACAGCGCTGGACAGGTAGTTGCTCAGACCGATTTCGTTGTCGATGCCCATCCTCTTGTGCATCGAGGGTTTGCGCATGTCGGAGTCGATCAGCAGCACGCGCTTGCCGATCTGGCTGAAATTACGGCCGATGGTGACCGCCGCCGTGGTTTTGCCTTCGCCGGGCAAGGCGCTGGTGATTAGCAGGCTGCGCGGCACGCCGGTGGCGGTGGCGAACTGCAGCGCGGTGCGCACCGAACGGTAGGCTTCGGAAAACGCCGAACGCAAGTCGGCCATGGCGGCATCCAGCGACTGGCCTTCCTTGAGCTTGGGAATGACCCCGAGAACGGCCAGGCTCAGGCGCTTTTCCACGTCTTCCGAGTTCTTCAGGGTGTCGTCCATATATTCCAGCAGCAGCACCAGCAGCAGGCCAAGCACCAGGCCGAGCAGCAAGGCCACCGCCAGATTCAGCGGAATGTTCGGACGGTACTTATTGGCACTGACCGCCTTGTCGACGATCAGGATGTTGTTCAAGCCCACACCGGCCGCGACGCCGATTTCCTTGTAACGCTGCAGGGTGGCTTCGTACAGCTGGCGGTTGGTGTCGACCTCGCGCTTGAAGATGTTGTATTGGATCGAGCGGCTCTTCAGATCAAGCGCCTCGCCCTTGAGCGAACCGATCTGCGCTGCGATCATGTTTTCGTTCTGCTGGGCGGCTTCGTATTCGGCGCGGATGGCCGATTTGATGGCGGCGATTTCGGCGGCGATCTGCTTGTCGGTTTCGTCGATCTGCGCTTTGAGCTGCAGCATGGCCGGATAACCCGGCTTGAACTGGCTGAGTTTGTTCTGGTAATCGGCCATCAGCTTGGAGCGCGACTCCATCAGCGAGCGCACGATCGAATTGCCGCCGGTGGCGCCGAAAGTGACCATGCCGACGCTGGACTGCGCCTGCGACCATTGCGATTGGGCGCGGATGCGTTCTTCCTTGGCTTTGGCCAGGGCGGCATTGAGCGCGCCGAGGTTCTGCTCCGGCAAGGTACCGTCGGCGTCATCACCGGAGCTGACGATCTGCTCCTTGGCGGCAAAGCGCACCAGCTGCGCTTCGGAATCTTCGAGTTTGATTTTCAGCTGCTTGAGCTGGTCTTCCAGATAGCTCTTGGCGTAGCTGGAGGTTTCGAAACGGGTTTCCAGATTGCGGCTCTGGAAAGCTTCGGCCAGACTATTGGCCGAGAGAATGGCGAAGGCCGGATCGGTGCTGTTGTAGTGGATCTTGACCAGGCGGGTGTTACGCACCGGCTCGATGGTATAGCCGGCCTTGAAGGTGCTCACGCGTCCCAAGGCCTTGCCCTTCTCAGTGGCCGGATCGGTTTTGGCTTTACCTTGTGGTGTCGGCTTGAACCAGCTTTTGATCTGGCTGGCGGCCGAGGGTTGGAACACGCTTTCGAAGCGCTTCTGGTTCTGGAAGCCGATGTCGCTGAGCACGCGCGAGGCCAATTCGCGGCTTTGCAGCAGCTGATACTGGGTGTTCAGGTAATTGGGGTCGGCGATCATGCCGGCCATCGGATTGGCGTCGTTGTTGGTGATGTTCATCAACTCGCGGTCGATCTGCACCGAGGCCGTGGCCCGGTACACCGGAGTGATCATCAAGGACGCCACCAGCGCGAACACGAACACGATGCCGACCGTGGCGGCGATGGTCCAGCGCCGCTTCATCAGGATGTGCCACAGGCCCATCAGATCGATATTGAATTCGTCCTGGTCTGCGCTCAGCACATCGGTGCTGAGCACGCCCGGCGCATACGCCGCCAGCTCGCCGCCGGAACTGTCGCGACGGATCGGCAGGGCGCTGCCGCTGGAGGTTTCGGACGGATCGTTGGGTGGGGTCATGCGGGTTCTCGGTGAATACGGCGGATCAATACAGGATGAAAGCATTCACCAAGGGAATGCTTTCCAGGAATTTGCGGTAGGCCCATTTGCGGCTGGAGACGCCGACCACGATGATGTCGTCGCCGAAGATCTGCGGATCGGCGGCATCGCCGCTGCGGATCAGATTCAAATCGAATTTGGCCGCCATGCGCTGGCCGTTGACGGTGCGGAACACCAGAATCGAATCGAGCTGGGCCAGATTCATGTCGATGCCCTCGGCCAGGGCCACGGCCTGCAGCAGGCTGGTCTTGCCCTTGATTGGATAGATGCCGGATTTGTTGACCGCGCCTTCGATGGTGACGCGCTGACTGGTGAATTCCTTGATGAACACGTTGATCTGCGGATTCTGCATCTTCCACGGTTTTGCCGCCGGCCAGCACGGTACCGATCAGCGGCAGCGAGATCTGGCCGACGCTGTTGACCCGCACTTCGCGCTTGAGATCTTCATTGAGGAACACCGACACTTCCAGCAGATCCTGCGGGCCGATGCGGTATTCGGTGCTGCCGCTGTACACGCCCTTGATCGAGATGTTGTCGGGCAGCGCCAGATCGACCGAGTCGGCGACTTTCTTGACCGGCACTGTCGGCGACGGATCGGCGGCTACGGCCAGGCCGGCGGCCAGCAGCAGTGCGGGAATCAGGGATCGTACGAGTTGTTTCATGGGATTCCGTTCACTCAGTGGGGTTTGCGTCGGAACAGACCGCGCCAGAACGGCCGCTCCGAGCCATTGGCGGCCCGCGCCTCCGGCAACGGGGGCAATAATGGGGCTGCCATATTATCAAGGATGCCTTGGGGTCTTGTCACCACCAGATGCGTGGCCTCTTCGGCGCCCAAGCGGCGGGCGGCGGCCTCGCGGGCTTCCGCCAACAAGGGCGGCCGGCGGTCGATATGGTGGGCGTCGGTGGCAAGGATGTGGCAGAAGCCTTCGTCGAGGATGCGTTCGGCCCAGTATTTCGGGCGTGGGCCGTAGCGGCCGGTCAAACTGCCGGAGGTCAGCTGCATCCAGGCCCCGGAGGCGACCAAGCGCTGAAACACCGGGTAATGGTCTTCAATCCAGGTCAGCCGCTCGGGATGGGTGATCACCGGCACATAGCCGGCCGCCACCAAGGCGAACACCGACTCTTCCAGACGCGGCGGCGCGACATGATGCGGCGGTTCGAACAGGAAATAGCGCGAGCCGTTCAAGCTGGGAATCCGATCTTCGCGCAGGCCTTGCAGCAAATCGGGCGCCAGATGGGTGTCGGCGCCCTCCACCAGCGCCAGCGGGATGCTTTCCTCGGCCAGGGCCGCGCGGAACGCCGCGATGGCAGCGCGGATGCCCTCGGCCTGGTTTTCATACAGGCCCGGATAAATATGCGGCGTACAGGCGGTCACGGTGATGCCATCTTTCACCGCGCAACGCGCCATGGCCAAGGCCACCGCCATATCCGGGGCGCCGTCGTCGATGCCGGGCAGGATGTGGCAGTGCAGATCAATCACGGGCTTTTCGCTTCCGGCGAACGGCCGTACACGTCTTCGAAACGCACGATGTCGTCTTCCCCCAGATAACCACCGGACTGCACTTCAATCAGCTCCAGCGGAATATTGCCCGGGTTTTCCAGCCGGTGCACGCTGCCCAGCGGAATGTAGGTGCTCTGGTTTTCCGAAAGCATGAACACCTTGTCGTCGCAGGTCACCCGGGCGGTGCCACTGACCACGATCCAATGCTCGGCCCGGTGATGGTGCATCTGCAGGCTGAGCGCGGCACCGGGTTTGACCACGATGCGTTTGACCTGAAAGCGCGCACCGGCGTCAACCGAATCGTAATTGCCCCATGGGCGGAATACTTTCCGGTGCCAGGTGGCTTGCGGGCGTTGTTCGGCTTTCAGCCGTGCCACGATGTCTTTGACTTCCTGCACGCGGTCCTTGTGCGCGACCAGCACGGCATCGTCGGTGTCGACCACCACGATGTCGTCCAGACCCAGCAGCGCCAACAGGCGTTTCTCGCCCATGGCCAGGGTATTGCGGCAATCCAGCGCCAGCACATCGCCGTGATGGGCGTTGCCGTTGCCGTCCTGTTCGGCGACCTGCCAGAGCGCCTGCCAGGAACCGACATCGCTCCAACCGACGCGGATCGGCAGCACGAAGCCGGCGCTGGTTTTTTCCATGACCGCATAGTCGATCGAATCCGAGGCCATGGCGCTGAACGCGTCCTTGTCCAGACGGATGAAGTCGGCATCGCGTTGCGCCTTGGCGACGGCGGTCTCGGCCAATTCCACCATCAAGGGGTGGGTCTTGGCCAATTCCTCGAGATAGACGCGGGCCTTGAACAGGAACATGCCGGAGTTCCAGAAATAATCGCCGGAGGCCACATACGCTTCAGCGGTAGCGGTGTCGGGTTTTTCCACAAAGCGCTCGATGGCGCGCACGCCCTCGCCGACCTTGGCCTTGATGTAACCGAAACCGGTTTCCGGCGCTTCCGGCACGATACCGAAGGTGACCACGGCGCCGCCTTCTGCAGCCGGCAGGGCTTGCACCACTGCGGCCTGGAAGCCCTCGACATCGGTGATGGCGTGATCGGACGGCATCACCAGCAGCACCGCATCGGCATCGGCGCTCAGCGCCTGGAAAGCGGCAGCGGCGATGGCCGGCGCGGTATTACGGCCGACCGGTTCCAGCAACAGCGCGCCGGCCGGCACACCGATGGCCTGCAGCTGTTCGGCCACCAGAAAACGGTGGCTTTCATTGGCCACCACAATCGGTGCCTGTGCCGACAGGCCACGCAGACGCAAAGCCGTCGCCTGCAATAGCGAATGCGCGCCGATGACCGGCAGGAACTGTTTGGGATGCGCTTCGCGCGACAAAGGCCACAAACGGGTGCCGGAGCCCCCGGACAATATCACCGGCGTGATCGAATTCATCGGTACTTCCCTACAGCTTCCAGTATCATGTCTATTAAACCACCATTCCGCCCCTGCTCCCACCCGAGAAATTCCTAGCCGCGCATGAGTGCCTTCCAACGCCCCGCCCAACGCCTGTTGTGGGCACAAACCGTCCTCGACGATCCTGCCTTCCAGCTGGAGAGTGCGTCGGCCGATGCCAGTTTCCGCAGTTACTGGCGCGGACACAGCCAGGGCCGCACCTGGATCGTGATGGATGCGCCTCCGGACAAGGAAGACACCGCGCCGTGGCTGGCGATGGCCAAGCGCCTGAGCGATGCCGGTCTGAACGCACCACTGATCCGCGGCGTGGATGCCGAGAACGGTTTCATCCTGATGAGCGATCTGGGCACGCGCCTGTTTTTGCCGGAACTGAATGAACAGACGGTAAACACGCTGTATGGCCAAGCGCTCGATGCCCTGCTGCAGATGCAGACGCGCGTGGCCTGCGACGATTTGCCAGCCTACGATGAAGCGCGTCTGGTCACCGAAATGGAACTGATGCCGACCTGGCTGTTCGAACGCCATCTGGGTTTCACCCCGAGCTGCGAACAATGGGACATCATCGAAACCGCATTCCGCGCCCTGGTGACCAGCGCCACTTCGCAAACGCAGGTGTTCGTGCACCGCGATTACCACTCCCGCAATCTGCTGATCTGCGATTCGGGCCAGCCCGGCATTCTCGATTTCCAGGATGCCGTTCGCGGGCCGATGACCTACGATCTGGTCTCGATCCTGCGCGATTGCTACATCGCTTGGCCGGCCGCGCGCGTGGAAACCTGGGTCGAGCACTACCGCGAACAGGCCGAAGCCGCGGGCCTTCGTACCGGCGGCCCCGAACGCTTCCTGCGTGCCTTCGATCTGATGGGCCTGCAACGGCACATCAAGGTGCTCGGCATTTTCTGCCGCTTGTATTACCGCGATGGCAAAGCCGGTTACCTCAACGATTTGCCCTTGGTCTGGCAGTACACCCGCGACATCGGCCGCAAATATCCGGAAACCCAAGCGCTGATTGAGCTGATCGAACAGGCCATCGGTGACCGCGACCTGCGTCTGCCGAGCGCCTGATGGACGCCCTGATTTTCGCGGCCGGCAAAGGCGAACGCATGCGCCCGCTGACCGAAACCACGCCCAAACCCTTGCTGACCTGCGGCGGCAAACGTCTGATCGAATGGCATCTGGAAAAACTGGCCGGTATCGGTGTGCGCCGGGTCATCATCAACACCTCCTGGCTGGCCGACTGTTTCGAGCCCGCGCTCGGCGACGGCTCGCGCTGGGGACTGCATCTGGTGTATTCCTATGAAGGCATCGAACCCTTGGAAACCGGCGGTGGCATGGCCAAGGCCCTGACCCACATGGATGGCGCGCCGTTTCTGGCGGTGAACGGCGATGTGTTCTGCGATGTTGATTTCACCACGCTTCCCAAATCGCCCGAGGGTCTGGCGCATCTGGTGATGGTCGACAATCCCGAACACAATCCGGCCGGCGACTTCGCACTGCACCCCGATGGCCGTCTGGCCTCGGAAGGGCCATCGCGTCTGACCTTTTCCGGCATCGGCGTGTACCGCCCGGAATTGCTGTGGGAGTGCCGATCCGATTGGCAGCAAAGCGATATCGCGCATCCGCGCTTCAAACTCGCACCGATTCTGCGCGCGGCCATGCATGCCGGAAAAATCACCGGCGAACAGCACCGTGGGCACTGGACCGATGTCGGTACGCCGGAACGTCTGGCGGAGTTGGATCGCACACTGCGCAGCCCGTAAGGCGGCCTCAACCCTCGGTGTGCAGCACCGATTTGATGAACGGTACGGTCAGGCGGCGTTGCGCGGCCAAGCTGGCATGATCGAGCCGATCGAGCAATTGGCTCAGCGTATGCAGATCACGGCTGACGCGGGTGAACAGATAATCCAATACCGCCTCATCCATCTGCAGGCCGCGGCCGGCAGCACGGCGTTGCAGCACGCGACGTTTGCCGTACTCATCGAGCACCTCGGCATGCAAACGCAATCCCTGCTCCAGACGCGACACCAGATCCGGCAAGCGGATGCCGAGTTGGGCCGGCATGGCGGTGGCGGTGAACAACAGACGCATGCCTTCGGCACCGGCGCGGTTGTAAAAATGGAAGAGCGCCTCTTCGGCGTCACGGTTGCCGGCCAGTGCCTGCACGTCGTCCAGACACACCAAGGCCAGACCGCTCAAGCCGTCCAGCACCTCGGCGAGCAAGCCAGAGGCACGGGTCAAGGGCACATAGACCGCGGCCTGCCCCAGCGCAAGTGCGTGTCCGGCACTGGCCCGCAACAGATGGGTTTTGCCGGCGCCTTGGGCGCCGACCAGAAAGATGTGATGCGCGGCTTTGCCTTCGGCGGCCTGCTCGAAGGCCTGCCGGACCGGGTCCTGGCCGAGAAAATCGATGAAGCGGTGGTCGGTGCCGGCCTTGAACGCCAACGGCAGCTGCGTGTTCACACGTCCGGCCTTGGCGGCGGATCGGCTGTAAGCGCTGGCGGCGCGGCGGCATACATGCGGCTTTTCAGGTACCGCTCTTCGTAGAGGTATTTGAACACCACATTGAGCACGGCCGACACTGGCAAGGCCAGCAGGATGCCGAGGAAGCCGAACAGCAAACCGCCGGCCATCAATACGAAAATCACCATCACCGGATTCAAGCCGATGCGGTCGCCGACGATGCGCGGGGTCAGGATGAAACTTTCCGTGAACTGGCCGATGCCGTACACCACACCGACCCAGATCAGATGCTGGACATCGCCGAACTGGATGATGCTGGCGATGGCGGCCAGCACGATGCCGACCACGAAACCCATGTAGGGCACGAAATTCAAGGCACCGGAAAGAAAGCCGATCAGCAGTGCCGAATCGATCCCGATCAGCCACAGGCCGCCGGCATACAGCGCGCCCAGACAGAGCATGACCCGGAACTGACCGTCGATGAAACCGCCCAACACACTGTTCGACTCGCGGCTGAGCCGGACCACGGTGGCCTCATACGGGCGCGGAATGGCCTGGTGCAGCCGGGACAGAATCGCATTCCAATCGCGCAGGAAATAGAAGGTGATCAGCGGTACCAGCAACATATTGGACACGAATGCCAGGACCGCGCCGGAAGAACGGGTAATGGTGCCGATCAGGGACGCCGCCGCATTGCCGATGTCTTTTTTATAGGGTTCAATCCAGGCTTCGAAATGTTCACGATCGGAAAAATTCGTGACATCGATGGGCAGATGCAGCGCCAGCCAGGGCACGGCCGTTTCGCGGATCCAGATCAGGAAGCGCGGCACACCGTCGACCAGCGACGACAGTTGCATCCACAACAGCGGAATCAGGATCAACAGGCCGAGGACCAGTCCACCGAACAGCACCGCCAAGGCCAGCAGTACGGCATTGTCATGCTTCAGACCCCAACGCTCGAAGCGGCGCACCAGCGGTACGCCCATCCAGGCCAGCACCAGCGAGAAGATAAAGGGGAACAGAATCGGGCTGAGCAGCCATACCGCCGCGGCCAGCAGCAGCAGAAGTAGAGGGAATTGCCATTTGAGAGGAATCATCGCGCTCAGTTCCGCAGCAGGTAACGTTCGATGGATTCGGTACGGGGGGCCGCGCTGCCGTCTACCGAATCGCCGGCGGCGGGAAGCGCGATGCTGACCGGGCCCAGGGGCTGCAGGGTGCTATTGGTGCGCATCAGGCCGCGGAAGGCGTTGACCCCGCTGCGCAGATCCACCCGCAACATCAATTTGCCGGGCACCGCCACATCCACATCGACGCCGCGCACCGAGGCATGGGTTTGCAG
>JBEAYK010000058.1:0-6375 GCA_041159305.1 Pseudomonadota bacterium | reverse complement strand
ACGCTCGAATTTTGCAAGCAGGGATTCCAGTTTGACGATGCTGTCCCAGCTGCCAGTCGCCAATGCGACCAGAGACACGTCACGGCCAACGGTCGCCAGGCGCGTGTCGACGAGATTGCAGCCGGATTCGGAAATCCGTCGGGAAACCATCAGGAGCGGCGAGTTGGGGTAGGTGCTGTAGGCGCTGATCAGCAAGTGATTGCCGGAAGCGGGGGAGGCAGGCGATGCGGTTTCGTGTTCGTTCAAGTTGCGTTCCTGCGACACGGAAATCTGTGTCAGAATATTAAACACAGAATAGAGTCTCGATGGCGGTCCGGCAAGCCCCGGCCCGTATTTAATTCCAAGGAGCCTGAAAGTGCAGTTGCAAGGCAGTATTACCGCATTGACCACCCCGTTTACCGAATCCGGAATGCTTGATCTCGGTGCATGGCGCGCTCAGATCGACATGCAGATCCGTAGCGGTACCGCCGCCGTCGTGGTGGCCGGCTCCACCGGCGAAGCCGCCAACCTGAGCGATGAGGAATACAGTCAACTCATTGAATTGGCGGCGATTCGCGTGGCAGGCCGGATTCCGGTTCTGGCCGGAACAGGTCTGTCTTCGACGGCCAAGACCATCCGCCAGACCAAACTGGCCAAAGACAGCGGTGCCGATGTCGCCTTGGTGGTGACGCCACCCTATGTTCGGCCGACCCAGGCCGGACTGCATGCCCATTATCTGGCTGTGGCCGATGCCGCCGGTATTCCGGTCGTGCTCTACAACGTGCCGGGCCGCACCGGGTGCGATCTGCAGCCGCAGACCGTGGCACGGCTTTGCAGCCATGGCAATATCATCGGTTTGAAGGAAGCGGTCGGCGATGAGGCGCGCTGGGAAGAGCTATACCCTTTGGCTTCGCCTGCATTCAGTCTGCTCAGCGGTGACGATCCCACTTTCGTGCGGGCCATTGCCGGCGGCGCCCAGGGCGTGATTTCCGTGGCCTCCAATGTGGTGCCGGCCGCCTTCGCCCGCATCTGCCAGATGTTGCAGGACCGCAATGTTGCCGGAGCGCAGGTGCTGGATGCCGGTTTACGGAACCTTTATGATTTCCTCGGGGTCGAACCGAATCCGGTTCCGGTGAAAGCCCTGATGCGCCTGATGGGATTCGGGCATGGCCTTCGTCTGCCGCTGCTGCCGCTCTCGGAAGCGCATGCCGGTGAAACCCAGAAAATGCTGGAATTATGCAAAACTATCGAACAATCCATCTGAAGCAAGGATATCCATGAACGGTTTCGTCAAAAACGGTGCGCGCCCCGCGCTTCTGGCCCTGATTCCCGCGTTGCTGCTCTCGGGATGCGGCTGGCATCTGTTCAGCAAGAAATCCGAATATGAGGGTGTGGAGCTTACCAAGCCTCTGGCTGTACCTCCGGGTCTGAGCAAGCCCAATGACCGCGAGGCCCTGAAGATTCCGCCCAAGAGCGCCGTTGGCATCAATGCCGTTTCCACCGAGATTGTACGAAGCATCAATGTGAATTCCGATGTAGCATCGACCTGGAAGCGGGTCGGTACCGCGCTGGGACAAATCGAAGGCGCTGAAATCATCGGCGCTGTTGAAGGCATATCCAGTTATGAAGTGGCCTTCGGCGGCGAGACCATGTTGATCTCGGTGCAGAACAACGCCGGAAAGTCGCGTATCGTTGCACTCGGACCGGATGGTGCAGGTAATGATAGTGCGGCTTCCGGGCAGCTGCTGGCACTGCTCAAACAGAAGCTCTGAGCGATGGCTTCTCATTGAAAGAGAGCGCCTGACGGCGCTCTTTTTTATTTCTGCAGGAACTGCAGCTTATCGGTCTTGCCGTCCCATTCGGCAGCATCCGAAAGCGGCTCGCTGCGGGTGGTGATGACCGGCCATTGCGCGGACAGTTCGGCGTTCAGGGCCACGAAATGTTCCTGGCCTGCCGGAACATCGTCTTCCGGAAAAATCGCCTTGGCCGGACATTCCGGCTCACACAGGGTGCAGTCGATGCATTCGACCGGATCGATGACCAAAAAATTTGGACCCTCGTGGAAACAGTCGACTGGGCAGACCTCGACGCAGTCGGTGTATTTGCAGCGGATGCAGTTTTCGGTCACGACAAATGGCATAAATCACCTAATGGGAGTGAAAACCCTTAAAATGGCCAATCTGCCATAGGGTTTGCGTTAGTGAATATTTTACTGCATTTGGGAGCGCCATGAGCGACGGCCAAGGGTCCGGTCACGAGACGATCATTGCCCGTGCCGATCACGGCGTTTCGCGCAAGGACATCAGCCCGAATGCCCTTCGGGTACTTTATAAACTCCGGGATGCCGGGTTCGAGGCCTATATCGTCGGTGGCGCCGTCCGTGACCTGCTGATTGGCGGGCATCCGAAGGACTTCGATGTCGCGACAAATGCCACCCCGGAGCAGGTGCGTGCGCAATTCCGCAATTGCCGCCTGATCGGGCGGCGCTTCCGTTTGGCGCATATCATGTTCGGCCAGGAAATCATCGAAGTCGCGACCTTCCGGGCCTCCGGGGATGACGACACGGCGATCGGTGACCGTCAAGTGCATGAAGAGGGCCACCTGATCCGCGATAACGTCTATGGCACGCTCGAGGAGGATGCTTTCCGCCGCGATTTCACCGCCAATGCGCTTTACTACACCGTCGAAGATTTCAGCGTGCGCGATATCGTCGGCGGCTATGCCGATGTGCAGGCGCGGGTGCTTCGCCTGATCGGCGATCCGGTCACCCGTTACCGTGAAGACCCGGTACGGATGCTGCGGGCCGTAAGATTGGCCGCAAAGCTCGACTTCAGCATCCATCCCAGTGCCGCCGAGCCGATTCCTGAGCTGGCCGGTTTGCTGGCCAGCTCATCCTCAGCCCGATTGTTCGATGAATGCCTGAAAATATTCCTTGCCGGCAGTGCCGAAAAAAGTTTTCTGCTTCTGGAGCGTTTCGGGCTGCTCGACGTCCTGTTTCCGGATACCGCCAAAGCACTGCAGACCAACCGCACCGGCGCCCTGCGCGATATGCTTCTTGAAGCGCTGCGTCAGACCGATGCACGGGTCAATGCCGATAAATCAGTTGCCCCGGGCTTCCTGTTTGCCTGCCTGTTATGGCCGGCATACTGCCGTGAGCTGGCCATCCTGCAGAATTCCGGTGCTGAACTGAGCGTAGCGCAGCAACGCGCCGCCGATCGCGTTACTCTGCGCCAGGTCGAACGCATCGCCATTCCGCGCCGGTTTTCGTTGCCGATGCATGAAATCTGGCAGTTGCAGACCCGCTTCAATCAGCGCACCCGTAAGCGGGTATTCCGTCTGTTGGCACATCCTCGTTTCCGTGCCGCCTTCGATTTCCTGGCATTGCGTGCCACGGGCATACCCGAATTGGCCGAGGAGCTTCAGTTCTGGGAACAGGCACAGACGATGGCGCCGGAGCAGCTTGCACAGATCATTCCCGGCCAAAGCAAGCCGAGCAGTGGCGAAAGCGCCCACGTGCCTCCGAAACGCCGTCGCCGGCGCAGCAAACCGAAAACCAGCGACGGCTAAGTCCCCATGGCCGTGCGCGCGTTCATCGGATTGGGCGGCAATCAGGGCGATGTCACGGCGGCATTCGGCTCCGCCACGGCCGCGATTGCAGCGCTGCCGATGACCCGCGTCATCGTGATGTCGAGTCTTTATGCAAGTCCTGCCTGGGGCGGGGTGGTGCAGGAAGATTACATCAACGCCGTCCTCGAAATCGACACCGCGATGACGGCTGAATCCCTGCTGGAGGGGTTGCTTTCCATCGAGCGCGCGCATGGAAGGGACCGGAGTACGGGGCCACGTTGGGGCCCGCGTCCGTTGGACTGCGATATCCTGCTCTATGCGGAAGCACGGATCGAAAGCGACCGGCTTCAGGTGCCGCATCCGCGCATGGCTGAACGCGCCTTCGTTTTGATACCCTTGGCTGAAATCGACCCCGACCTGACAATTCCCGGTCTGGGTGCTTTAATGCCGCTAGTTGACCGTGTTTCCGAACAACCCATCCGGCGCATTGCCGAAGGAATTGCACATGTATACCAATCCCGCTGATCCATCCAGTCGTCCGGCTGTGACCGTTCCCGATCTGCGCCGGATGAAAACGGCAGGAGAACGAATCGCCAGCCTGACCGCTTACGATGCCAGTTTCGCGCGGGCCATGGATGCGGCGGGCATTGATGCCGTTCTGGTCGGCGACTCGCTCGGCATGGTGATGCAAGGCGGAACCAATACCGTGTCGGTCGCATTGGAAGACATGGTCTATCACAGTCGCTGCGTGGCCAAGGGGCTTCGTTCGGCCTTGTTGATTGCTGATATGCCCTTTCAAACCTACGCCTCTCCGGAACGCGCCCTCGATGCCGCCTCCGCTTTGTTGGCTGAGGGTCTGGCCAGTATGGTCAAACTCGAGGGGGCCGGCTTCGTACTGGATGCCATTGAACATCTGACCACCCGTGAAATTCCCGTATGTGCGCATCTGGGACTGACACCGCAATCGGTTTTGCGTATGGGCGGCTTCAAGGTTCAGGGCAGGGATGCCAAAGCCGCACAGGCTTTACTGACCCAGGCAAAGCAGGTTGAAGCGGCCGGTGCGCAGCTTCTGGTGCTCGAGTGCGTCCCGTCCTCGCTGGCTGCTGAAATCACCCGCAGCATCGGCATTCCCACAATCGGCATCGGGGCGGGCCCGGAATGCGACGGTCAGATTCTGGTGTCCTACGATGCGCTGGGCATCAACTCCGGCCACCGCCGTCCACGTTTCGTAAAGGATTTCCTGAAAGGCCGTGATTCAATCGAAGCGGCCTTCCAGGCCTATGTATCCGAAGTCAAAAGCGGTGCATTTCCGCAAGCCGAACACGGTTACGCCTGATGCAGACCTACCGCGATCTCGGAGCGCTTCGTGAGCGCATCGGCACCTGGAAGCAGGAAGGGCGGCGCATCGGTTTTGTTCCGACCATGGGCAATCTGCATGCCGGGCATTACGCTCTGGTGGAGTTGGCGCGCCAACATTGCGACGCGGTCATCGCCAGCATTTTCGTGAACCCGACCCAGTTTGGCCCGAACGAGGATTACGCCCGTTATCCCCGTACCGAGCAGCGCGATGCCGAGGGTTTGGCTGACGCAGGCACTGCAGCCCTGTTTCTGCCATCCGTGGACGTGATGTATCCGTTCGGCGCCATGGGCTGCGTGCAGATGCACGTGCCCGGAATCACCGATATTCTGTGCGGAGCACATCGTCCTGGACATTTCAATGGTGTGGCAACGGTTGTCGCGCGGTTATTCAATATGGTGCAGCCGGATTGCGCCGTTTTCGGACGCAAGGATTACCAACAGCTCCAGGTCATCCGCTATATGTCCGAAGAGCTCAGTTTCCCGATTGAAATCATACCGGCCCCAACATTGCGTGAAGCCACGGGCCTGGCCATGAGTTCCCGTAACCAGTATCTTTCGGATATGGAGCGTGCGACGGCAACGGCCATCTATCGGACGCTCGAAAGCATGCGTGCGGCCTGTATTGCCGGAACGCCGACGGCAAAGATCGAGCAGGACGCCGAAGCCGAGCTGCAGTCACTGGGCTTCACCGTCGACTATGCGGAAATACGTTCGGCCACGCTGGCGCCGGCAAGCCGCGCCATGGATAAACGGCGGGTGGCTTTGATCGCCGCCTTTCTCGGGCGAACCCGCCTGATTGACAATCTCGAATTCGAAATCCCCTGAACAAGGAATCATGGTATGTGGAATGAACAGGACTGGCAGGCATTGGCGGAGCATGCACGGCGTTGCCGGCAACAGCCAATCAGTGGTTTGATTGCCGCAGAGCTTGGCCGGCAAACGGCATTTGCCCGAAAGTTGGGTCCCCTGTACTGCAACTTTGCCCGTCAACACCTCGATACCCAGGCCCTGGCCGATATGCAGCGTCGCTTGCAGGATTCAGGCATTCAGGAGCAGGTGCGGCAACTGTTCGACGGTGTCCGTATCAACCGCAGCGAGGACAGAGCGGCACTGCATACCGCCCTGCGCAGCAATCTGGGCACTAGCCCGGAGGCACTTTCAGCGCATGCCGAGGCGCAGGCTGTACTCGACAGAATGTCCGATATGGTTGTCCGTCTAAAGGCGCAGGGTATTACCGATATTCTCAGTGTTGGCATCGGTGGGTCCGATCTTGGGCCACGTTTGGTTTTGAATGCGCTGGCGGAATTCGGTAATGGTGGGTTCAGAGTGCACTTTCTGAGTTCGGCCGATGGCATGTATCTCGATCGTTATACCGCTGAGCTCGATCCGGGAAAAACCGCGGTTTTGCTGGTCAGCAAAAGCTTCGGAACCCAGGAAACCCTGATCAACGGTGCCGTGCTGAAAGCCTGG